>NZ_NFIY01000008.1:0-90188 GCF_002163455.1 Megasphaera sp. An286
AGATATCCAAAACAGTGGATATCACCATATACATTAGATACTAAAAGGCCGGATTTACATGCCAAGATGTTTCTGTCAAATATATACCCACAACAACTTGACACTGTCGGAGCCGTCCTGAATCTTGACCGGTGAAAAAATATACGATATAGTAAACGTACGGGTGAGCACCTACCGACAGTCAGGCTGAAAAGTCTGGCTGTTTTTCTATATCAGAGGGGAGTCGGAACTATGACCCTGTATTCCAAAGATCATCCTGCCGCCGTCCTGCTCGTCTTCAGCCTGCCCTTGATCCTGAGCGGGATGCTGCAGCAGCTGTACAGCTGGGCCGACGCCTATATCGTCGGCCACGTCGTCGGCGAAGAGGCCCTGGCCGCCGTCGGCATGACGACGGCTGTGAGCAATTTGTTTACTATGTCCATGACGGGCTTTACCCTGGGCCTGTCCATCTTAGCCGCCCAGAAATACGGCAAAAAAGAGTACGAGACGCTGCCCCGCATCTTGTCGGCCTTTCTCGTCCTCCTCGTCCCGGCCTGCGCCTTCTGCGCCGCCGCCGGCTGTATCTGGGAAGAAGCCCTTCTCGACGCCCTCCGCACGCCGGCAGACATCGCCGAATTTACGGGGCAATACCTGCGCGTCATCCTGCTCGGCATGCCCTTTCTGGCCGTCTACAATCTCTACTCGGCCCTGCTGCGGGCCATCGGCGACAGCAGGACGCCCTTTTTCGCCATCGTCCTGTCGTCTGTCGTCAACGTCGTCCTCGACCTCGTCTTCGTCGCCGTCTGCCGCTGGGGCGTAAGCGGGGCGGCCTGGGCTACGAGTATATCGCAAATCGCCATGGCCATCTTCATCGTCTGGTACGCAGAAACGAAGCGGCCCCTGCTGCACCTTTCCCTGAAAGAAAAACTCGTCCAGCCCCATATCGTCGCCCAGGGATGGCGGTTCGCCCTGCCGCCGGCCGTCCAGAGCAGCGTCATGGCCCTGGGAAATATGGCCCTCCAGCAGTTCATGAACGGCTTCGGCTCCGCCACCGTGGCCGCCGTTACGACGGCTTACCGCATCGACCTCATCATGCTTCTTCCCATCATCAACCTCGGCTCGGCCGTCTCGACGATGGTCGCCCAGAGCAAGGGGGCCGGCAATTTAACCAAAGCTCAATCGTTCTGCCGGTACGGCGTCGCCCTGAACGCAGTCATTTCCTTCCTGCTCATGGTCGTCATGGCGGCCTTCGGCGGCAAACTGGTAGCCATGTTCGGCGTCGGAGACGAAGCGGCGTCTATCGGCAGCCAATTCTTCCGGCAAATCGCCGTCTACTACCTGTGCTTCGGCATCGCCTCAGCCCTCCGCGGCGCCGTAGAGGGGATGGGCCTGGTCCTGTATTCCAGCATCGTCGGCATCGCGTCCCTGCTGGCCCGCATCGCCTTATCCTACGCCCTGGCCCCATATCTCGGCAACATGGCCATCGCCCACGCCGAAGGGCTACAGTGGATCGTCATGCTGATATGCTACGTCCCGTACATCCTATGGCAAAAAAAACAGGCTGGCTCGCCGTAATATGCGCGAGTCAGCCTGTTTGCACAGACAATATTATTTTAACGCTTCTTCAGCCGTAGCCGGCAAATCGGGAGCGTCCGTATTGAACCACTGTTTATACAATTTCTGGAATTCTCCCGTTTCCTTCAGCTTCGCCAGGGCCGCGTTGACTTCCTTCTGCAGCTCCGTGTTGTTCTTATTGATGGCGAAGGCTAAGTATTCCGATTTCGTATCGGGAATGTCGATGATTTCATACTTGCCCTTGCCGTCCTGAGCCAGGAAGTAATCGGCTACGGGCTTATCCAGAATGCCGGCCTGGGCGCCGCCGACCTGCAAATCCATGATGAGCTCGGAGTTGTGGTCAAACTGCTTGATGTTCAAGCCCTTCTGTTCGGCATAGCCTGCGCCGGTCGTGCCCATCTGCACGGCTACGGTCTTGCCCTGCAAGTCGTCGATAGACGTGATGCCGCTGCCGTTGGGAGCGAGGATAACCAGCTTCGATTCGTAGAAGGGAGCGGCGAAGAGGACGTTCTTAGCCCGTTCCTGGGTCATCGTCATACCGGCGGCGGCAATATCCATATCGCCCTGCTGGATGACCGGAATGATGCCGGAGAAGGGAAGGTTGTTGATCTGGACTTCCCGGCCCATTTCCTTGCCGACGGCCTTAATCAAATCCATTTCAAAGCCCTTGTAATCTTCCGGATTCGCTTCGTCCTTAAACTCGAAGGGCACAAAGGTAGCGTTGGTCGCGACGCGGAGCGGTTCCTTCTTTTCAGCAGCCGCCTTATCCTGGCCGCCGCAGCCGGCGATCATCGACGCGGCCATCATGCCGGCCAAGGCTGTAACAACGTATTTTGTAAATTTCATATCGTTCATCCCCTTAGTAATCTCAAATACATATGAATTAATTAAGCAAAATTATACAACATTTATTAGTAAAAATGCAATACATAACATAAAAAAAGTAATTCCCAAATCGCATACTTGGGAATTACCTTTTTATTATCTGCAAGTTATTTCCTCAAATCAAGGGAGCGTACCTTTTCACGCAGGGGAAGCACCAGGGGCGGGCTGACGGATAATTCGTCGACGCCCATGCGCAGGAACGCTTCGGTCAGCGTCAAATCTGCGCCGAGCTCACCGCAGATGCCGACCCAGATGCCGGCCTTATGGCCGTTTTCGACGGTCTGCTGAATGAGGCGGAGCACCGCCGGATGGTGGGCGTCGAAGAAGGCGTCCAGCTTCGTCTGCTGGCGGTCGATCGCCAGTGTATACTGCGTCAGGTCGTTGGAGCCGATGCTGAAGAAGTCTACTTCCTTCGCCAGCTCGTCGCTCATGATAGCCGCCGCCGGCGTTTCTACCATGATGCCTACTTCCATATCCTTGTCATAGGCGACGCCTTCGGCGTCCAGCTCGGCCCGGACATCAGCCAGGATAGCCTTGCACCGCTTCACTTCGTCTGCAGAGATAATCATGGGGAACATGACGGCGATTTTGCCGAAGGCCGAAGCCCGCAGCAAGGCCCGCAGCTGCGTCTTGAACAGTTCCGGACGGGTCAGGCAGATGCGGATGGCCCGCATGCCCATAGCCGGGTTTTCTTCCTTGTCCAGCTGGAAGTAGTCGACCTGCTTGTCCGCGCCGATATCGAGGGTGCGGATGACGACGGTCTTGCCGCCCAGCGCTTCGGCCGTCTTCTTATAGGCTTCGAACTGCTGGTCTTCCGTCGGATAGTCGCTGTTTTCCAGATAGAGGAATTCGCTGCGGAACAAGCCGATGCCTTCGGCGTCATTGTCGAGGACCTGGGGAATATTGCCGGGGTTGCCGATGTTGGCGAAGATCTTGACGCGGCGGCCGTCTTTCGTTTCCGACGCCGCGCCCCGCACTTCTTCCAGACGGCGCTTCCGGTCCGCTTCTTCGCGCTGCTTTGCTTCCATAGACTGCAGCGTTTCTTCATCGGGATTGATGTATACCGTGCCGGTCAGGCCATCTATAATGGCCATCATGCCGTCTACATCCGTATGCAGGGGCGTATCCGTGCTGACGACGGCGGCGATGCCCAGGGTACGGGCCAAAATCGCCGTGTGGGAATTCGTGCTGCCTGCCGACGTCACGAAGCCCAGGATCTTGTCCGTGTCGAGCTGCAGCGTTTCGCTGGGAGCCAGGTCGTCGGCGGCGATGATGACGTGGTCGTATTTGCTGAAATCGACGCCCGGTCCGCCGCACAGCTGCTGTTCCACGCGGCGCGATATGTCGAGGACGTCGGCGGCGCGGGCCTGCATGTAGGCGTCGTCCATAGAGCGGAACATTTCGGCAAACTGCTGGGCCGTCCGGTCGACGGCCGCTTCGGCGTTGAGCATTTCATCGCGGATCTGCCCTTCGATAGAGTCGATATAATCGTCGTCGTCCAGCATCATCTGGTGTACTTCAAACACGGCGGCCTGTTCTTCGCCTACTTTTTCCAGGGCTTTTTCATACAAGTCCTTCAGCTGTTCAATGGCTACCTTGCGAGCATCCTGAAAGCGGGCTACTTCGGCTTCGGCATCCTGAATCGGACGCTGGGCCGTCGAAATCGTGTTGCGGTGGAACAGCGCCAGCGGCCCGATCGTAATGCCGGGAAAGACGCTTTTCCCTTTTAACGTCAGCATGGATACATCCCCCTTATGTCGTAGATATTAGAAGTTTTCCTTGAGGAAAGTTTCAACCATCGCGGCGGCTGCTTCTTCGTCGGCGCCTTCTACCTGGACCGTAACGGTTTCGCCCTGTTTAACGCCGAGAGCCATAATGGTAAAAATCTTTTTCAAATCGCCCTTGCGGGAGCCTTTGAGCATCGTAATAGCCGATTCATATTTTTTGGCTTCCTTGACCAAGAGTCCGGCCGGACGAGCGTGGATACCCATAGGATCGGTGACAGTAAACGTAAATTCTTTCATGTGTAGTTCCTCCTTCGCAGGCGCGTGCGCCCAATATTATATTATGTGAAAATATATTACATACTATAAGTGTATCTGATTTTACAGCCGAATGCAATTAATCAGCCGACTGTTTTTTACGAACAATTCCCATCAGCACGGCCGCGACGACGACGCCTGCCGCCAGAGCCGCGACGTACATGAGCGGATTGGTCACGACGCCGAAGACGAAGATGCCGCCGTGAGGAGCCGGAACGGCGCAGTGAAAGAGCATGGACAGGGCCCCGGCGACGGCCGCGCCGACGGCGCAGGGCGGAATGATGTGCACCGGGTCGGATGCGGCAAAGGGGATAGCCCCTTCCGTAATGAAAGACAATCCCATGATGAAGTTCGTCACCGTAGACTGCCGTTCCTTCGCCGTGAATTTCTGCTTGAACAGCAGCATAGCCAGGGCAATGGCAATGGGAGGCACCATGCCGCCGATCATGACCGAAGCCATGATACCCGAAGAAATCGCTTCGCCGGAGGCGCTCATGAGGGAGGCCGTGCCGAAGACGTAGGCCGCTTTATTGATGGGGCCGCCGAAGTCGATGGACATCATGCCGCCCAGGATAAAGCCGAGGACGATGCGGCTCGTCGTAGTCATGCTGTTCAGGACGTCAAAGAGCCACGTGTTGAACAGGGCCGTCGGCGGGTTGATGATATAGGTCATGATGACCCCGATGAGGACGAGTCCCAAGACGGGATAAATCAGGATGGGCTTCGTGCCGTCCAGGGCCTGGGGCAGGTTGGAAAATACCTTCTTGAGCAGGATGATGAGGTACCCGGCGATGAACCCGGCAAAGAGGGCCCCGAAAAAGCCCGAGCCGCCTGTCGTAGCCAAAAAGCCGCCGACGATGCCCGGCATGAGGGCGGGCCGTTCGCCGATGCTCATGGCGATGTAGCCGGCCAGGATAGGCATCATCAGGCTGAAGGCCAGGCCGCCGATGTTTTTCAGGAAGGCCGCCAGAGGCGTGCCCGTGCCGAATTGGGCCGTGCCGGCGTGTTCCATGTCGAAGAGGAAGGCCAGGGCGATGAGGATGCCGCCGCCGATGACGAAGGGCAGCATGTGGGATACGCCGTTCATGAGGTGCTTATAGATTTGACGGCCGGCGCTTTCCTTTTCCGCCGCATCCAGCGATACGGCCTCGGACGACGAGCTTTCGCCGTGGAAAATGGGGGCCTTGCCGTCGAGGACAGTCTGGATCAGTTCTTCCGGAATCTTGATGCCGTTGGCGACCTTCGTAAAGACGACGGGCTTGCCGGCAAAGCGCTGCGTCGGCACGTCCTTGTCGCAGGCGACGATGACGCCGACGGCCCGCTCGATATCCTCGGCAGTCAGATGGTTTTTGACGCCGCCGGAACCGTTCGTTTCGATTTTAATGTCGACGCCCATAGCAGCTCCCTTGCTTTCCAGAGCTTCCGCCGCCATGTAGGTGTGGGCGATGCCCGTCGGGCAGGCCGTGACGCCGATGACGAAGGGCCGGTCCGACGGAGCGGGGGAGGCCGGTTCGTCAGCCGGAGCCGCTTCTGCCTCGGCAGCTTCTTCTTCCGCTTCCGCCGCCAGCTGGGCCGTTTCCGTCTCGTCGATGACGGCCAGGTATTCGTCGGCCGTCTTGGCGTTCATCAATTTTTCCCGGAATTCGTCGTCCATGAGCATACGGCTCAGACGGCTCAGCACTTCCAGGTGGACGTTGGCTCCGCCGGCCGGGGCGGCGATGAGGAAGAACAGGAAGGCCGGCTCGTCGTCCAGGCTTTCATATTCTACGCCCGAACGGACGATCATCGACGCCAGCCCCGGAGCCGACACGGCGTCCGTCTTGGCGTGGGGGATGGCGATGCCTTCGCCGATGCCCGTGCTGCCTTCGGCTTCGCGGGCCAGCACGGCCTTGCGGTATCCTTCCAGATCCGTCACGTTGCCGCCTTTATCCATCAGGGATACGAGATGGTCGATCGCCGCGCCCTTGTCGGCGACGACGGCTTGTAAGTCGATACTTTCTTTTTTCAATAAATCTACAATCCGCATGAATTTACAATCTCCTTTTACCTACAAACCTGCGTTACGGCAGCTGGCCGTATACTTCTTTAATATCGTCTTCCGTCGCCAGCCAATCGTGGAAGGCCGAAGCGCTGCCGGCGCTGATGCCCATCTTGAGGGCCTCCTGCAGGTCGCCGCCCGACGATTCGAAGCCGGCTAAGAACCCGGCTACCATGCTGTCGCCGGCGCCGACGGAATTGACCAGCTTGCCCTTAGGCGACTGCATGCGGTATACCCGGCCGTCTTCGCCGAGGAGCAGGGCGCCGTCGCCGCCGAGGGATACGAGGACGTTTCGCGCGCCCATATCCTGAAGCTTTCTTGCGCATTCGGCGATTTCTTCGTCCGTCTTGAGGACGGTATCGAACAATTCGCCCAGCTCGAAGTTATTCGGCTTGACTAAAAAGGGCTTATATTTCATGACGTTTTTCAGCAAATCGCCCGTCGCGTCGACGACGACCCGTACGGAGCGGCCTTCGAGGCGGCGCAGGATCCGTTCGTATATGTCGTCGGGAAGGGCGGCCGGGATGCTGCCGGCCAATACGAGGGTATCACCGTCGGCCATCCCGTCGATCTGGGCCATCAGGGCCTGCAGTTTGTCGTCGGGGATAACCGGCCCCATGCCGTTGACCGCCGTTTCGTCAGCTGCGCTGATCTTCAGGTTGATGCGCGAATAGCCTTCGTCCAGCACGATGAAATCGCAGTCGCTGCCGCATTCCAAAGCCAGCCGTTCTATTTCCCGTCCCGTAAAGCCGGCGATGAAGCCGAGCATTTTCGCCGGAATGTGAAGATTTCCCAGTACCAGCGCCACGTTGACGCCCTTTCCGCCGGGATAAATCGTTTCCGCTTCGGCCCGGTTGATGTCGCCGGCCTTAAATTCCTTCATCTGCACTACATAATCCAGCGAGGGATTGAACGTAACCGTATAAATCAAAGGATATGCACCTCCGTCAAAGATTCGTAAGAACTATAGTCCATGTCTTCTTCGCCCTTGGCCGTGACGACCGTGACCTGGGCCAGGTCTGCAAAGGTGATGTGCGCCGACTGGCCGAACTTGCTGACGTCAGCCAATACGTAAGCCTGCCGGCACTGCCGCACGGCCGCGCCCTTGCAGGCCGCTTCCTCCACGTCGGGCGTCGTGCAGCCCTCCTGAGGCGTCAGGCCGTTCGTGCCGAAAAATCCCTTCGTAAAGTGGTAGCGGCTCAGCATGTCCCGCATTTCGCTGCCGATGACCGATTCGGTCTTTCCCTTGACCAGGCCGGGCAGGACGTACACCTTTACGCCACTGCGGGCCAGCTTCTGGGCCGTCGGCAGGCCGCTGGTCACAAAGGACGCTTCGGAGCCGACGAGAAAATCGGCCATCTGCTCGACCGTCGAGCCGCCGTCGAGATACACGAAGTCGCCCGGACGGACCAGAGAGGCGGCAAACTGGGCGATGCGCCGTTTTTCTCCAATATGCAGGGAGTATTTGTCCTGCAAATCTTCCATGGCGGCGTCATAGGCTCCTTCCTTCAAGGACGTCGCCCCGCCGTGAACGCGCCGCAGCAGCCCTTCTTCGTCTAAGGCGGCCAAATCCCGCCGGACCGTCGATTCGGAAATATCCAGATAATTGACCAGCTCCTGAACCGACACGGCGCCGTGCACGTTGACGATCCGCATGATTTCAGCTTGTCTTTCTTCGGTCAGCATGACCCTCATCCTTTCTATTCAGTTCCTTTACACCTGCATTATACAATCAATTTCTTTCTTTTTCAATCATTTTCTATCATAATTGCGTATTTTCAATCATTAACAGTCAATTATGCGCACGAATCATATATTGTGATTTATATCACAGAAGAAGCAACAGGGTGGACGCAAATACAGAAGCCAGGGGCCGCAATTTATGATATAATAGCCTGTAAGAGCATTAATTCTACTATACTAGGAGTGATTGTCATGAATAAAAAAGCCGAAAGCTTCCAAGCATATTTAAAAGAAAAAAATCTGTCCGCCTTTACAGTCGACGAAATCAAGGACGACCCCTTCCATACCGTCGTCTTCCGCTCGCAGCTCGCTATCGACGGCAATAACCTGCCGACCATCGTCATCGCCGACGACAGCATTTACGGCATTATCCGCATCTTAGTCGCCCCGAAAGTCCCCGAAGGAAGCGAAGGCCTCGCTAAATTGCTCAACACGTACAACCAGACCTTCAAGGCCTTTAAGTATTACGTTGACAACAAGGGCTCCCTGATCCTGGATATTTCCATCGTCAGCGCCGACGAATCGCTGAACGGCGACCTCGTATACGCCTTGTTCCAGACCGTCATCGAGCACCTGAACGAATCGTATAAGAACATTATGAAAGAAATCTGGAAATAACAATTTGACGTCCCCTGCCGGTAAAGCAGGGGATTTTTTCGATTATATCCCCATTACATTAAAACCATACGAATTTCCTATGGATAGATTAAATACTTTTTCTTGACATGCTGCGTGTAAAGTAATACGCTACTATAGTAAAGTATTACTTTATATCAATAGGGGAATGATAACGTATACCTTTACAGCATAATTACATAGGAGGGGATCCGTATGAAACACACCGCTGCCGCCGTCGCCGTAAGCGACGACACGCGCGGCTCTTTTCTCAAATGGTTGGAACGGGTAGGCAACAAGCTTCCCAATCCAGCTATTCTTTTTTTGATTTTCTTCATGGTGCTGGCCCTTTGCTCTTACGTCCTGCAGCTGGCCGGCGTAACGGCCGTCAATCTCAAGACCAATGAAATCATCCATATCCGCAGCCTCATCAGCGCTGAAGGCTTGGACTGGCTCCTGACGAACCTCATCAAAAACTACATTAATTTCCCGCCCCTGGGCATGATCATCGTCCTGACCTTCGGCCTGGGCGTGGCGTCGGAAACGGGGCTGCTCCAGACGCTTATCCATCACTCCATGCACAATATCCCGCGGAAGTACGTGACCCTGGCCGTCGTCTTCATCAGCCTCATGAGCCATATCGCTTCTGACGCGGCCATCGTCATCATGCCGCCCTTAGCGGCCATGCTGTTTTATTCCATGGGACGCCATCCCTTAGTTGGCTTCGCCTGTTCCCTGGCCGCCATCTATTCGGGATTTACGGCCAACATCCTCATCGTCACGACGGACGTCCTCTTGTCGGGCATTACGACCCAGGCCATCCGTACCATCGACGCGACGATGACCGTCACGCCAATCGACAACTGGTATTTCATGTCCTTCGCCGTCTTCTACCTGACGGCCGTGACGACCTTTATTACGGAGAAATTCGTCGAACCGCGCATGGGCGTATATGACCCGGCCCACGCCCAGGAAAACCTGACTATTCCCGACGTATCGCCGGAGGAAAAAAAGGCCCTGCGCCACACCCTCATCGCCGCCGTCCTGTATTTGGCCGTCGTCTTCCTCATGGCCTTTCCCGACAACGGCCTGCTCCGCAATTCCCAGACCCATTCGCTCCTGGGGTCGCCTCTGCTGCGCGGCGTCATCCCGCTGCTTTGCGGCTTTCTCCTGACCGTCGGACTGACCTACGGCGTATCCATAGGCAAAATCAAAAACGCCGATGACATGATACATTGTATGACCAACGCCGTCAAAGGCCTGTCAGGCTTTTTAGTCATGGCCTTTTTCATTGCCCAGTTTATCGCAGCCTTCGCCTGGACCAACATGTCGACGATGATCGCCATGAAAGGGGCTCTGTTCCTGAAAGACGTAGGCATGACCGGCCTGCCGGCTCTCATCTGCTTCATGCTCTTCGGCCAGCTCCTGGGCCTCTTTACATCCAGCGGCTCCGCCGTATGGGCCCTGCTGTCGACGGTCTTCGTCCCTATGTTCATGCTCTTGGGCTATCACCCGGCCTTCATCCAGGCTGCCTTCCGGGCCGGCGACGGCGCGCTGAATACCGTCGCCTTAGTCAACCCGTTCCTGCCCCTGTTTTTGGAAATCATCCGCCGCTACAAAAAAGACAGCGGCATCGGCACCTATTTATCCCTCATGATGCCCTACGCCATGGCCTTCCTGGTCATGTGGTATGCCTTGTTCATCTTCTGGTATCTCACAGGCTGGCCTGTCGGCCCGGGTATTCCCCAGAGACTCTAAATTAAATCGTTGAACAGACAAAAAAAAAATCAGGATCTTCCACTAGTAAGGAAGACCCTGATTTTTTATTACTGAAATTTATTTAACAGACGCTTTCCTCGCCGACCAGTAGGCGTCCTGACCAGTGATGCCGTGTCGCGTCTTGTATTTCAGGACGGCCATAACCAGCAGGGATGTGACGAAGAGGGCCGAGAAGACCTGCAGGGTAATGGAGTAGCTGTTCGTCGTCTCCTTGATCCACGACAGGAGCAGGGGACCGGCCACGCCGGCGGCGCCCCAGGCCGTGAGGATGCGGCCGTGGATAGCGCTCAGGGCCTTGGTGCCGAACAGGTCGCTGAGGTAGGCCGGCATACAGGAAAAGCCGCCGCCGTAGCAGGTAATGATGAGCAGCACGACGATTTGAAAGCTGAAAGCGTTCGTTTCCGTCGACAGCTTGAAGAAGGCCAGGGCCTCGATGAAGAAGAAGAGGACGTACGTATTAGCCCGGCCGATATAATCCGATACGGTCGCCCAGGCGATGCGGCCGGCGCCGTTCAAAAAGCCGATGAGGCCGACCATGGACGCGGCAGCCATGGGCGACATGCCGACGACTTCCTGGGCCATCGGCGAGGCGACGGCCAGGAGGGCGATGCCGCAGGTGATATTGACGAAAAAGAGCCACCAAATCGTATAGAGCTGCCAGGTCTTCATGGCCTCTTTCAGGGAAAACTGCGGCATGGCATCGGCATAGACCGGGCCGGAGGGCTTCGCCAGCGCTGTGTCGGGACGGGGCATTTCGTCAGCCTTCGGAGGCGCTAAGTACAGGGACGAAGCTGTCATGACGACGAGATACACTGCGCCCAGGATGAGGAAGTTCGTCGCCAGGCCAAAATTAGCGACGAGAAGCTGCATCGCCGGACCGGCGATCATGCTGGCAAAGCCGAAGCCCATGATGGCCAAACCCGTGGCAAAGCCGCGGTTGTCGGGAAACCATTTGACCAGGGTCGAGACGGGCGTAATATATCCCGTCCCCAAGCCGATGCCGCCGATAACGCCGTAAAACAGATACAGCATAGGCAGGCTGCGGAACTCCATGGCCGCCGCCGTGCCGAACATAGCCGAAACGAAAAATAAAGTCGACACGAGGCCCGACTTGCGGGGGCCGGCCTTTTGGACGAAGCTGCCCAGGCATCCGGCGGACAATCCTAAAAACAAGATAGCCAGGGAAAAGGTCCACGTCGTCTGCTGCAGCGTAAAGCCCATCGATTCCATAATGGGCTTGGTCAAGACGCTCCAGGCGTAGACGCTGCCGATGCAGATGTGAATTCCCATGGCGGACAGGGCAATGAGCCAGCGATTTCTCTTCATGATATCGTCTCCTTTGACTTGTCCCGCCAGAGCAATAAAAAGCCGGCCGGCTGGACAAAGAATAGATGTACTCTTGCCCAGACGGTCGGCGTATATGTCACCGTGCAGTCCACGTGGTTATTCCACTTCATTCCGTCAGTCCTGCACTGTATAGGTACGTTGTTATGATATGATTATACGGATTTAGAGCATACCTGTCAAGAATTATGCAGATTTTTTCACAGCTGCTGCAGCCATGTCGGCCGTATCGGCGTCCGTTCCATAAGCAGTTTCTTGCGCGGCTTGCCCCTTAGCCTTGGCGTCTGCCGCATCCTTGGCCTGTTCCATTTGCTGCCGGCCCAATTCGGTCAGCGTCTGGCCTGCCGGGGCCTTGCGGATGATGTAGACGTTTTCCAGAGGCTTCAATACGGAAAAGCCGTATTTCATCAGGGCCTGGGCATCGCCGTAGCGGTCTTCCGAATTCATGATAGCCGCGATGACCGTCCGCCCGTTCTGAGTCGCCGAAACGACGAGGCACGGCCCGCCGGCATTCGTCGTGCCGGTTTTAATGCCGTTTGCTCCGGGGAACCCGCTAGTCAGGAATTCGTTCGTCGAAACGCAATGCTTATAGCTGCCGTCGACGTAGGGCATGTCGAAGGTACTGCGCTTGACAATATCCCGAAAAGCCGGCAGCTTCATGCCGTAGGCGCCTATCTTGGCCAGATCCCGGGCCGTCGAATAGTGGTTGGCGTCGGGAAGGCCGTGGGGATTGACGAAATGCGTATGGGTCGCACCGAGAGCTGCCGCCTTCGCGTTCATTTTTGCGACGAAGGCTTCTTCCGTCGGTTCAACCGTTTCCGCAATGGCCACGGCGGCATCGCAGCCCGACACGAGCATCATGCCCGTCAGGGCGTTGCGCAGGGTAATCTGGTCGCCCTGCTGCAGGCCGAGGACAGAGGCATCGCTTTCGACGCTCAGGGCCTTATCGGTAATGCGAATCGTCTTATCCATCATGGCCTGCCCGTTTTCCAGGGCGACGATGCAGGTCATCATCTTCGTCGTGCTTCCCGGATAGCCTCTCAGGTCGGGCTGTTTGGCATACAGCTCATCGCCTGTATCGGCGTCCATGACGTAAGCAGCCTGGGCCGCCACTGCCGGCGGTTCCGGATTTTCGGCGAAGGCTACGGAAGATAGGGCTACGCAGGCAGTCAGCGCAGCTAAGATCGTTTTCTTTAAAGACATGATACATGCCTCCCTTGAACATAAACTATAGATGATTACAGCGGATTTTTAGCGGCCATTTTCGGCTTGCGCGGGTATTTGGCCGGACATTTCTTCGTCTTTTTGATATACAGGACGGCCCGCTTGTCATCCAGACCCGGCAAATGGACGGGGCGGACTTCCGCCGCCGCGCCGCCGAGGATGGACAGGGCCTTTTGGGCCTCGGCCAGCTCTTCCTCATATTGGGCGCCTTTTAATGAGATAAATACGCCCTGGCGAGCCGTATAAGGAAGGGCCCATTCAGCCAATATCTGCAGGCGGGCTACGGCCCGGCTGGTCACGATATCGAAGCGTTCCCGGTATTCCTCTTTGTGGGCCATTTCCTCGGCCCGGCCGTGCAGGAAGGAAGCCGTCAGGCCCAGCTCCGCCGTCACGCCCTGTAAAAACGTCAGCCGCTTCTGCAGGGAATCGAAAAAGGTCACCTTCAAATCGGGCCGGTAGATGAGCAGGGGCAGGCCGGGAAAGCCGGCTCCCGTGCCGAGATCCAGGACGGAGGCCCCTTCGGGAAACCACGCCGCGTCGTAGCACGACAGGCTGTCTATCATGTGTTTTACGGCTACGTCGGCTGGCTCCGTAAGGGCCGTCAGGTTCATGACCTTATTCGTCTCGACCAGGCGCTCTGCAAACAGGCAGAATCGGTCGATTTGCTCCGCCGTCAGGGCCAGGCCAAAGTCCTTCGCCGCCGCGATGAGTTCGTCTCTAAACATGGCTTTCCTCCCGCTGGCGCTGTTCCAGCACGATGAGCAGGGCCGTAATATCCGCCGGCGATACGCCGGAGATGCGGCTGGCCTGCCCTAAGGAGCGGGGCCGTATGGCGTCCAGCTTCTGCCGCGCTTCGCCCGACAGGGTATCGATGTCGGCGTATACGATATCTTCTGGCATCAGCTTCTTTTCCAGGCGGTTCATCTTTTCCACCTGTTCCAGCTGGCGGTTGATATATCCCTCGTACTTGACCATGATCTCGATTTCCTCGCATACGTCGTCGGCCAGCTGCGGCAGGGGAAATACCTGGCTCAGCGTATGGTAGGTCACTTCGTTGCGCCGCAGCAAATCGTAAGCCTTGAGGCCGGTACGGACGGGAGCCGTGCCGATAGAAGCCAGCTTTTCCTGATTTTCCTTTGTCGGCGTGACGGGCAGGGCCTTCAGCGCCTCCAGTCCCGCTTCGACGGCTTCTTTCTTCTCTATAAAGGCGTCGTACCGTTCCTGCGTGACCAGGCCGATGTCGTAGCCCTTCTGGGTCAGGCGCAGGTCGGCGTTGTCCTGCCGCAGGATGAGTCGGTATTCCGAGCGGCTGGTCATCATGCGGTACGGTTCTTCCGTTCCCTTGGTGACCAAATCGTCGATGAGGACGCCGATGTAGGCCTCCGAGCGGGTGAGGATAAAGGGCTCCTTGCCCTGTACCTTGCGGGCCGCGTTGATGCCGGCCATGAGGCCCTGGGCCGCCGCTTCCTCATAGCCGCTGGTGCCGTTGGACTGGCCTGCCGAAAAGAGGCCGCTGATGGCCTTCGTTTCCAGCGACGGCGTCAGCTGCGTCGGGTCCAGGCAGTCGTATTCGATGGCGTAGCCGGGGCGCATGATCCGCACGTCTTCCAAGCCGGGAATCGTCCGCAGGAAGGCGTACTGCACGTCGACGGGAAGGCTGGTGCTCATCCCTTGGACGTACATTTCTTCAGTCATTTCGCCTTCGGGCTCAACGAAGAGCTGATGGCGCTTCTTATCGGCAAAGCGGACGATTTTCGACTCGATCGACGGGCAGTAGCGCGGGCCAACGCCCTGGATGACGCCGTTGCACATGGGCGCCCTGTCGAGGTTTTCCCGAATGATGCGGTGCGTTTCCTCGTTCGTAAAGGTCAGCCAGCAGCATTCCTTGTTGCGGTTCTTCCGTTCGGACAAAAAGGAAAAGGCGTGGCCCTGCTCGTCGCCTTCCTGCTTCTGCATTTCTTCCGTCCGCAAGGTGCGGCGGTCGACGCGGGCCGGCGTGCCCGTCTTAAAGCGCATAAGCTTGATGCCCGCTGCCAGCAGGGAATCAGACAGGTCTTCTGCAGACCGCTGTCCCATGGGGCCGCCGGAATAGACGCATTCGCCTGTAATGATCTTTCCCTTTAAATAGGTCCCCGTCGCCAGGATGACGCATTTCGCCTTGTACACTTCGCCCATTTCCGTGACGACGCCCGTAACGGCGCCGTTTTCCATCTGGATATCCGTAATCATGAGCTGCTTGACGTCCAGATGTTCCTGATTTTCCAGCACCTGGGTCATGGTCATCTGGTACATCTTCTTATCGGACTGGGCCCGCAGGGAATAGACGGCCGGCCCCTTGCCCGTGTTGAGCATGCGCATTTGGATGCACGTCTTATCCGTATTGATGCCCATTTCGCCGCCCAGCGCATCGATTTCCCGTACGAGGTGGCTCTTGCCGGGGCCGCCTACGGCGGGATTGCAGGGCATGAGGGCGATATTATCTAAATTAAGCGTCGCGACGAGAGTCCGCGCGCCTAACCGCGCGCTGGCCAGGGCCGCTTCGCAGCCTGCATGGCCTGCGCCGACGACGATGACGTCGTATGTATCGACTACAAACATGATTTCACCCTTTTTCTACTTACCTAAACAAAATCTGCTGAATATTTCTTCTATGATGTCGTCGTGGACCGTATCGCCCGTAATAGAGCCCAGGAGCTCCCAGGCTTCGCGGATATCGACGATGGCGCAGTCGACGGGCATGCCCGCTTCTATCGTGTCCAGGGCCCGCTGCAGGGCTTCGCGGCTCTGCCGGACCAGCTCGATATGGCGCGTATTGGCCAGCAGGGCGCTCTGGGCCGCCGTCAGCCCCTGCTGCAGGGCCAGCGACAGCATGGCGTCCTTCAATTCTCCCATGCCGGCTCCCGTACTGGCTGAAATCGAAAGGAGGGGCAGCCCGTAGGACTGCAGTTCTTCCGTTTCAAAGGCCGGCTGCAAGTCTTCCTTATTCAATACGATCAGGGCTTGCCTGCCTCTGGCCGTTTCCAAAATCTGCCGGTCTTCTTCCTGCAAAGGCCGGGACTGGTCGACGACGACGAGGATAATATCGGCCCGTTCCATGTATTCCTTCGCCCGGCGCACGCCGATTTGCTCGACCGTATCGTCGGTGCTGCGGATGCCCGCCGTATCGACAAGGCAGATCGGCACGCCCTGTATGGTAATCCATTCTTCGATGACGTCGCGCGTCGTGCCTGGCACGTCGGTGACGATGGCTCGTTCTGTTTCCAAAAAACGGTTGAGCAGACTCGACTTTCCGGCGTTAGGCGTGCCGGCGATAGCCGCCATGACGCCGTCCCGCATCATACGGCCGCTTTTGGACTCGGCCAGCATATCGTCCAGACGCCGCTCCATGTCCCGAATAGCGCCGGCAATATCGGGCACCTCTATTTCTTCCAGGTCTTCTTCGGGATAATCGACAGTCACTTCCAGCCGCGTAATGAAATCAGTCAGATGAAGCCGCATATCGCCTACAACCCGGGACAGGCGGCCTTCGAGCTGGCTGACGGCGCTGGTCAGGCCCTGGGCGCTCTTGGCCTGAATGACGTCCATGACGGCCTCGGCCTGAGCCAGGTCGAGGCGGCCGTTGACAAAGGCCCGCTGGGTAAATTCGCCGGGATTGGCCAGCCGCGCGCCGTGGCGCAGGACCAGCCCCAGGATTTCGCTCAGGGACTGGCGGCCGCCGTGGCATTGTATTTCCAGGACGTCCTCCGCCGTATAAGAACGGGGGCCCTTCATGATGAGAAGAATGACTTCGTCCACCGCTTTGCCGTCGTCGTCTACGATCAGGCCGTACTGTATGGACCGATCGCGCCGTTGCGCTAAGGGAAGGGAGGATTTGCTCTGAAAAATCGCGTCGCCTACGTCGTAGGCCTTGCTTCCGCTGATTCGGATGACGCCGATGCCGCTTTCGCCCAGCGGTGTGGCAATGGCGGCTATCGTATCGGTTGTATCGTACACAGTGAACGCTCCTTTCAAAAAAACCGGCGCCGCGGCGCCGGTTTTTACTGTACCAGTGACTCGTCCGCTTTACAGCCGCCGACTCACTGCCGTGTCATATTCAAGCTTATTTTTCGTAATAAATAACCACGTGGCGATACGGGTCCTGGCCTTCGCTTTCCGTCCGCACATGAGCTTCGTTCTGCAGCGCGACGTGGATTATTTTTCGTTCGTAGCCGTTCATCGGCTCGAGGACGACCTTTTCACCACTGCGCTTCACCCGCCCGGCCAGTCGTACAGCCAGCTGCTTCAGCGTTTCTTCGCGGCGCTGGCGGTAATTTTCTACGTCCAGCATGATGAAATGGCGCGTTTCTTCGCCCTGGTTCGTCGTCAAATTCGTCAAATACTGAAGGGCGTCCAGCGTCTGGCCATGCTTGCCGATGAGGATGCCCAGGTTCTTGCCGTGCAGGTGAAGGATGATTTTATCGGATTTGATCATCTTTTCGATCATCACTTCGATGCCCATGTTGCGCAGCACGTCCTGCAGGAAGGCCTTGGCCTTGGCGGCCGCTTCTTCAGCCGTAAAGGTTTCCTCTGCCGGTTCGGCTTCGACGGCAGCCGGTTCTTCGACCGGTTCTTCCGGCGTTTCCGCCGTCACGTCTTCGGCCGGCGCAGCTTCCGCCGCCTTGGGCTCTGCCGGAGGAGCTGCTTTCCGCTCTTCTTCTTCAATATCATAAATCGGAGCATTCTTTCTGGCCTTTTCCGTCAGGCGCACCTTGGCCGGCTTGCTGCCGAAGCCAAGAAAGCCGCTTTTCGGTTCGGCCAGTACTTCGATCGTCACTTCTTCTTCCATCAATCCGAGGCGGACCAGGCCGGAACGGACTGCGTCTTCTATCGTTTTTCCTGTCGCTTCAATGGTTCTCATGCTTTTGCACCCTTTCCCTTATTACGGAACATAATCACCTGCTGGGCCCACTGGAACACGTTGGAAAGGAACCAGTAAATAACCAGGCCGCTGGGGAAGCTCAAGCTGATCCAGCCGATAAACAGCGGCATGATGACGCGCATGATTTTCTGCTGCTTTTCCTGCGCTTCCGAAGCCGCTACCTGCGTGCCCGACATCTGTTTCTGGATGACGTAGGTAGACGCAGCGGATAAAATCGGCATGATATACGTCGGGTCGGCCGCGCCTAAGCTGGGCAGCCATAAAAAGCTTTCGTACGCCGGATCGTAAGGGTAGGAGCGAAGGGCGTAAAAAATCGCGATGAGGAAAGGCATCTGAATCAGGATCGGCAGGCAGCCGGACAGGGGATTGACGCCGGTCTGCTTGTACAGCTTCGCCATTTCTTCCTGAAGCTTTTTCTGATTGCCTTTATATTTCTGCTGTAATTCTTTAATCTTCGGCTGCAGGGTCTGCATGCCTTCCATGGAACGAATCTGCTTGGCCGTAAGAGGCGAGAGGGCCAGCTTGATTACCAGCGTCAGGATGATGATGGCCAAACCGTAGCTGGGATATCCGATGCTCTGCGTAAAGGCATAGCAATAATCCATAAACGTGGTCATGATGCCACTGAGAAAATCCATTATTCCACTAAAAAAATCCAATATTCTCAACTCCAGTCAAGGATAAAATACCAGCAGGCAGCCTCTATTTCATCTGCCTGATACTTACGGCACAGGATCATATCCGCCTTTATGAAAGGGATGGCATCTCAAAATGCGCCTGACTGCTAAATAACTCCCCTTCACAGCGCCGTATTTCTGCAGCGCCTCGATAGCGTAAGCAGAACAAGTAGGGTAAAACCGGCAGCACGGCGGTTTTAATGGTGATATACAAAGCTGATAAAACCGTATTAGAATGATGAAACATCTTTTCATGGCATCTCGTTCTTTCGCAATATCCCGGCCTGTCGGAACAGCTGCAGGATGCTTCGTTCCGCCTGGGCGTATCCGGCGTATTTCAGGCTGCTGCGTCCGATAAGCACCAAGTCGACGCCGTTTGCCAGCTCGAACTGATGAAGGCGGTATACCTCTTTCATCAGGCGCCGGCAGCGGTTCCGCTCTACGGCGCAGCCGATTTTCTTGCCCGTTACGAAGCCGATGCGGGCCGGCTGCTTAGGCGACCGCTTCAAGACGTACAAGACGGCCAAGCGGTTCACATAGGATTTTCCCCGTCGGTACACAACCTGATATTCCCGATTTTTGCACAGCCTTTTTTCTTTTTTTAACTCATACATACGTTATTGTCCCGAAAATGCCAGAAGAACAGAAAAATTCCTTAGCGGAACTTTTCTGTTCATCTTGTAATAATTACGCGGAGAGTCTCTTTCTGCCTTTCAAACGGCGTCTTTTCAAAACCATGCGGCCGCCTTTGGTTTTCATTCTTTCACGGAAGCCGTGCGTTCTTTTTCTCCACAGCGTATTCGGCTGATATGTCTGTTTCACGATAGGCACCTCCTTTGTCTCAATCAACAGTAGATGAACTTACACCATAACAGCATAATTATATTCAAAAAGGATAGGGCTGTCAATCGTTTTTTCCGGAATCGCGGCGATGATGCCGCATTTGTCATAGGGACAGCGTCGTGAACGTATACCGTTTGTACATGGCGGCACAGGGTGTCGCCGCCCTTTGCTATACTGAAGCTGTCAGAGGGAGGAAATTCTCATGGAAAGATGTTTCCACATGCATTGTGGACAGCATGGCAAGTTATCAACACGTTGTTCACAAAATGTGGACAAGTAGAAAATACCTATAAGCCCAGGTGTATACTAGCGTTTCTCCCTTCTTTCAAATCGAGTTATGCACTATATCCACAATATGGCCGTAAACATATCCCCAATCATCCTTGCGAAGAAGGATTCTGTTTACGGTATGAACAGAGGACGAGAGGGAATGGCCTTATGAATTTTTTGACAAATTCAGTCGCCTCTATGTATTTTTCACGGATTTTGTTGTACAATGTAATCAGATGTGTGGATAAAAAGTTCAGTTATCAACAGGTTGTTCACAATGTGTGGATAAATCAAAATCAAGCCGGAAATTCGATGTTTATCGCGTTTCCGCTTTTTTCAGCCTCTAAATGCGCACTTATCCACATTGTGCTGCAACGCACATATCCACAATATTATGCGGGAAGGACTTTGTTATTATGGAATCAATGGATCTAGCTACATTATGGGCGGGAATGCTGGAACAGCTGAAAAAGGTTCTGCCAAAACCGATTTACGAAACGTGGTTCGTCTCGTCTCTCATCCCGACGTCCTACGAAAACGACGTCCTCGTACTGGCGGCGGCGCAGAAATTCGTATGCAATTTCGTCAATAAGAATTATGCCGATCAGCTCAACGAAGCCGCCGAAGCCGTCACGGGGAGGCCTACGACGGTCAAGTTGGAAGATATGAACGCCCCCGCCGCGGAACCGGCAAAGCCAGCGGAAACGGACGATTTATATAAGGACACTCTGTTTTCCGACGAAGACTTGCCGAAAGCGCCGCCAAAGAAAAAGGCGGAGCCCGAGCCGAAGGCCGTCATGGTCAAGGAAGCGAACGAATCGATCTCGCCGCCGCCGGAAGAACCGACGACGGAAGACAACCTCATTCCCAATTATACCTTCGACAATTTCATCGTCGGCAACAGCAACCGCATCGCCTATTCCATCGCCGCCAGCGTGGCGGAAGCGCCGGCCAAGAAATATAATCCCTTATATATATACGGCGGCAGCGGCCTGGGCAAGACCCACCTCATGCACGCCATCGGCCACCAGATTCTGAAAAACTTCCCCCACATGCGCCTGCGCTGCATTACGAGCGAAGACTTCGTCAACGATTTCATCCAGGCCATACAGGATAAAAACACGGAAAACTTCCGCCAGCAGTACCGCAACATCGACGTCCTCCTCGTCGACGATATCCAGTTCTTAGGACAGGGCGACAAGGACAGCTCGAAGGAAGAGTTTTTCCACACCTTCAACAAGCTCTATCAGGGTCAAAAGCAGATGGTATTTACCAGCGACCGGCCGCCCCTGGATATTAAAAGCCTGGAAGACCGCCTGCGCTCGCGCTTCCAGAGCGGCACGGTGACGGGCATCGAGCCGCCGGATCTGGAAACGCGGACGGCGATTCTGCGGACCTGGGCCCAAAAGGAAAAAATCAACATCGACAAGGACGCCATCAACTACATCGCCGCCAACGTCAGCGACAATATCCGCGACCTGTACGGCGCGTACAACAACGTCCTGTCTATGGCTTCCATTGAAAAAAACGACGTGACCTTGTCGCTGACGCAGCGGGCCCTGAAATACCTGGTTGCGGAAAAGGAAGAAAAGAAGTACATCACCATCGACGAAATCACCAGTTCGGTCTGCCGGTTTTACAGCGTAAACTACAACGAGCTCATGGGCAAGAAGCGGACGAAAAATATCGCTTTGGCCCGGCAGGTAGCTATGTACTTATGCCGCGAGCTGACAGGGAATACGTACCCTCACATCGGCACGGCCTTCAGCGGCCGCGATCATACGACGGTCATGCACGCCTGCGAAAAAATTACCAAGATGATGAACGACAGCGACACCTTCAAGGAAATGATCGAACGGCTGAAAGAGAAGATTTTAGACGTGGACAAGTAAGTGCATAGTCTGTAGATAGTTTGTGGACAGCGAAAATTTGCGGAAGAAAAGTGAATTTGTGGATAGGCAGGCATGAATTATACACAGGTTATACACAGCTGTGCATAGCTGAAAATTCAGAGTTTTCCCCAGTTTTCCACACTATCCACACCCTCTACTACTACTTCTTCTACTCTTTTAACTTACTTCAATTAAAAAACTAAACGCAGAAAAGGGGATACGCCCATGAAACTTATCTTAAAAAAAGAAGATTTAAACAAAGGCCTTCAGACCGTCCAAAAGGTCGCCCAGAATAAAAACAACAACCTGACCTCAGAAAACGGCCTGCTTATCAAGGCCATGAACGACGTAATCGAATTTCAGGCCAACGACTACGATATGGGAATCAAAACCATTGTTCCCGGCATCATCGAAGAAAAAGGCGAAGCCTTCGTTGCCAACCCGTACTTAATGGAGCTGACGCGCAAGCTTCCCAGCGACGAAATCGAAATTACCAAAAAAGACGCCGACACCCAGATGATCATCAAAGGCGGCAAGCTGAAATTTGAATGCCTGACCATGAATCCCAACGACTTCAACGAAGTGGAAATCCTGGAAAACGGCTATTCCCACTTTACGACGACCAGCGTCGTATTAAAGGATCTCATCGACAATACGTCTTACGCCTGCGCGACGGACGTAGCCCGGCCCATCTTTATGGGTACCTATCTGGACGTTCAGGGCGATACCATTTCCATGGTCGCTACGGACACCCACAGGCTGGCGCTGAAGACGGCGCCCCTGGATAGTCCGATTGAAAATCCCCTCCAGGCCGTCATTCCCAGCCGGCTGCTCACGGAAATTTCCCGCCAGCTGCCGACGGACATTCCCGAAGCGGTGGAAATTACGGCGGTCCGCAGCTATTTAGCCATTAAGTTCGGCAACGTCTACATCCGCACCCGCCTGATTGAAGGGGAATTCCCCAACTACCGCCGCGTCATCCCGACGGACTTCCAGTGCAGCATCACCGTCGGCCGCAGCGAATTTACGGGAGCTGTCGAACGGGCCTCCATCGTCGCCAAAGACGCCCAGTACAACGTCATCAACTTCGTATTCGGCGACGGGGAAATTCATCTCATGAGCCAGAACCCCGACTACGGCACCATCGAAGACTACGTAGCCTGCCAAATGACCGGGGAGCCGTTGGAAATTTCCTTTAACGGCAAGTTTATTTTAGATATTTTAAAACACTGCCACGACGACGAAGTCGTGTTAAATACGCGGCAAAACAGCCCCATGCTGGTACAGGATAAAGGGAACGAAGCGAGCGTATTCGTCGTGACGCCGATGAGGACAAAATAATGGAAAAGGTAAAAATTGAAACGGAAATGATACAGCTGGACCAGTTTTTAAAGTGGGCCAGCATCTTGCAGAGCGGCGGCGAAATCCGCTTTTTGCTGGACGAACAGCGGATTTTTGTCAACGGCGAACTGTGCTCGGCAAAGCGGAAAAAGCTTTATGCCGGCGACATCGTAGAAATCAAGGGCATCGGGACGTATGAAATCGTTGGTGCATAAGTATGAATATACAGTCTGTACGGCTTCATCAATTCAGAAATTATACACAGGAAACGATAACCTTTCCCAAGTCTATTATCTTGTTGTACGGCCAGAATGGACAAGGTAAGACGAATTTGCTGGAAGCCTTGTACCTGGGAGGTATAGGGAAATCCTATAAAGGGATAGCCGACATGGACTTGATTCAATGGGACTGCGGCGAAGGCAGCGTCATCCTGGATTTTGTCCGCAGCGGCGTCGCCCAGCAGATCAAGGTTATCTTATCGAAGACGAGCAAAAAGGAATTATGGGTCAACGAGACGAAGGTCCCCCAGAAAGAATTGGTAGGGACGCTGAACGAAGTCTTGTTTTCACCGGAAGACCTGCAGCTGATCAAGGGCAGCCCGTCCCTGCGGCGGCGGTTTATGGATATGGAAATATCCCAGGTCAATCCGGCCTACTACCGCCTGCTGCTGCAGTATAACCGGGCCGTATCGCAGCGGAACCTGCTGCTGAAGCAGATGAAGTACGAAGGCGGGGCGTCGCTGGAGGAATGGGACCGGCAGATCGCTTCCTTCGCCGCCGCTATCGTGCGGCGCCGCCTCGACGCCCTGCGGAAGATGAGCTTTCTGGCCGGCGTCATTCACCGCCGCCTGACGGGCGGCTCAGAGCTGCTGACGATGGATTACGTACAGCCTTACGGCGACGGGGCGGGAGGCATTACCGACGCTCAGCGGTACTACGACCTGCTGCAGGAGCACCGGCAGGACGACATATACCGCATGTCCACGTCGATAGGACCTCATCGGGACGACCTGGCCCTGGCTGTAGGCGGAGCCGATTTAAAAAAATACGGCTCCCAGGGGCAGCAGCGGACGGCCGTGCTGGCCCTCAAGCTGTCGGAGCTGGAATATATGAAGTCCGAAACGGGCGAGTATCCCGTCCTGCTGCTGGACGACGTGATGAGCGAGCTCGACGCCGGCCGCCGTCAGGCCCTGCTGGATTTTGTGCGCGGCCGGATACAGACCTTTATTACGACGACAGAGCCGCTGATTTTCGAATCCATGGCCGGCTGCTGTCATATCTGCATCGCGCAGGGAAAGGTACTATCCCATGGAGGAACGGAATCATAAGATGGAGAAGGCTGGCCTTTCCATTCCCAAAATATTGGAACGGAACCGGCTTCTCGTCCCCTATAAGCTGTATCAGGCGAAGCTGGACTGGAAGACCATCGTCGGCCCTCAAATTGCCAAATACTCCTATATTCAGGGCTTCGACGAGTCCGTCGTACAGGTAGCCGTGCTGAATTCCGTATGGATGAACCAGCTGTTCATGTACAAGAAAAAGATCATTGAGGCCATCAACGAGTATATCAAGGAACCCTTCGTCACGGATATCCGATTCGTGCGGAGCGGCCGAAAGCCCCCAGCCGTTACGTACGCCAATACTGCCGGAGAAGAAGAGGAAGGCTTCGCTGTCCGCGTGGGAAACGCGCGGCTTTCAGAAGAAACGGTGCGGCGCATCCGGCAGGAGACGGCGGCCCTTCCCGAGGCCATCCAGGAAAAAATGGCCCAGCTGCGCTTCGCCCAGGCGAAACGGCAGACGGCGTACCAGGCAGCAGGAGTCCGGCAGTGCCCGTCGTGCGGGCGGTGGCTGGAAAAGGGCGAGGAGCTGTGCTTCCTCTGCCGGCTCCGGGCACGTCAGGAAAAGAAAAAAGCCGTCTATGCCACGGTTATGGACATGCCCTGGCTGACGCTGGACGAACTAAAGGCCTACGGCATGATCGGAGACGAGGGACGGCTGTACGAGGAATTGTACAACGAGGTGCGGCGCGAGTGCATTTATAAATACATGGAGCGCATTTACCACGGCTGCGATACGCCGGAAGACGATATGATGCTGGCCCTGCTGATTACGCGGCGGAATCCGACGGAGATGACCGACGCGTTTATTCGCAATTTAACGGAAAAATACAGGAGAAAAAGCGATGTATCTTCACATAGGCGGACAGAAAATGATTGATATACGCCGCATTGTCGCGATGTTCAAGGCCCATCCGCGAAAGATGAACAAGTCGAACCCGCTGCGGCAGTATTACCGCCCCCTCGTGCTGCTCGACGGCATGGACGAAGGGCAGATTCGCTGCTACATCGTAACGGAGGAATGCATTTACGCTTCGCCCATTACGCTGGAAACGATTATCGGGCGGTACAAGCGGCTGTTTTCGGCAAAAGGGCCCGTGCAGCGATTGTAAACTAGCTATCCCAGGGGGATTTGCTGTATAATAAGATGTTAAGTATGTTTGAATAGGAGGAATTGCTGCATGCCGCAAGATAAAAAAGTAAATTATGGCGCGGAACAGATTCAGGTCCTGGAAGGCCTGGAAGCCGTTCGCAAGCGTCCTGGTATGTATATAGGGAGCACGTCTCTGCGCGGTCTCCATCATTTAGTATATGAAGTCGTCGACAACAGTATCGACGAAGCGCTGGCAGGATACTGCACGCACATTGAAGTGACGATTGAAGCTGACAACAGCATTACCGTCGTCGACAACGGTCGCGGCATTCCCGTAGCCATGCATAAAATCGGCAAGCCTGCCGTCGAAGTCGTACTGACGGTGCTCCACGCCGGCGGTAAATTCGGCGGCGACGGCTATCCCATTTCCGGCGGCCTGCACGGCGTCGGCATATCCGTCGTCAACGCCCTGAGCCTGTGGACGAAGGTCGAAGTCAAGCGCGACGGGTATTTGTGGAACATCTCCTTTGCCCGGGGCCTGACGGCGGAACCGCTGAAAAAAATTCGTCCCATGGAACGGGGCGAAGAAACGGGCACCAAGGTAAGCTTTAAGCCCGACGCGGACATTTTCCCCGATACGACTTACGATTTCGACACGCTGAAGACGCGCCTCCGCGAGCTGGCCTTCCTGAACAAGGGCCTGCACATTACCCTGACGGATAAGCGCGGCGAAGGGCGCAGCGAAGTCTACTGCTACGAAGGGGGCCTGACGTCCTTCGTAGAATTTCTGAACGAAAACAAGGAAGCCGTCAACCCGACGGTCATTACGCTGGAAGGCGAAAAGAACAAGGTCCTCGTGGACATCGCCATGCAGTATAACGACGGCTACAGCGAAAATATCCTGACCTTCGTCAACGACATCTTTACAGAAGAAGGGGGCACTCACCTGAGCGGCTTCCGTTCCGGCCTGACCCGCACGATCAACGACTACGGCCGTACGGCGGGACTGCTGAAGGACAAGGAAGAAAACCTGTCCGGCGAAGACGTGCGCGAAGGCTTGACGGCTATCGTCAGCGTCAAGGTACGGGAACCGCAGTTCGAAGGGCAGACGAAGACGAAGCTGGGCAACAGCGAAGTCAAGGGGATTGTCGACAACATCGTGTCCGACGGATTGAAGGAATTTTTCGAAGAACATCCCGGCGAAGCCAAATCGATTATCAATAAGGCGATTTCCGCAGCCAGAGCCCGCCAGGCCGCCCGCCACGCCCGCGACCTGACGCGCCGCAAAAATGCGCTGGAAATCAGCAGCCTGCCGGGAAAATTGGCTGACTGCTCGGAAAAGAACGCAGCTATGACGGAAATCTATCTGGTCGAAGGGGATTCGGCCGGCGGCTCGGCAAAGCAGGGCCGGGATAGAAAATTCCAGGCCATCTTACCGCTCCGCGGCAAGATCATCAACGTCGAAAAGGCCCGTCTGGACAAGATCCTGGCCAACGAAGAAATCCGCTCCATGATTACAGCCTTCGGCACGGGCATCGGCGAAGAATTCGACATCAGCAAGCGGCGCTACGATAAGATCATCATCATGACCGATGCCGACGTCGACGGAGCCCATATCCGCACGCTCCTGCTGACGTTCTTCTACCGCTTTATGAAGCCTCTCATTACGGAAGGCCATATATACATCGCCCAGCCGCCCCTGTATCAGGTGCGCAAGGGCAAACAGGTCTGGTATTACTACACGGACGAAGCGATGAACGCCAAGCTCGACGAGCTGGGCCGCGACAGCAGCGTCGTCGTCCAGCGCTATAAGGGCCTCGGCGAAATGAATCCGGAGCAGCTCTGGGAAACGACGATGGACCCCCAGAACCGCACGATGCTCCAGGTCCACCTGGAAGACGCCGTAGAAGCGGACCGCATTTTTTCCGTCCTCATGGGCGACAAGGTCGAACCGCGCCGTCAATTCATTCAGGAAAACGCCAAGAAGGTGCGGAATCTGGACTTATAGGAGGATGTGTCTATGCCGAACATATCGAAACGAATTTCCTTGTTTTCCGAATCGGCCATTGCCAGAATCTCCCACATGGCCGAAACGTACGAGGCGATTAATTTATCGGAAGGCTTTCCCGATTTTCCCCCGCCGGAAGCCCTGCGGAATCGCCTGAAGGACATCGCCGCCCAGGGGCCGCACCAATACAGTATAGACAGCGGCGCCCAGAACCTGCGGCAGGCCCTGGCGAACTACCGCCGGACCTTCGCCGGCCAGACGCTGGACCCGGAACAGGAAGTCATCGTCACCTGCGGCGGCACGGAAGCCCTGATGACGACAATGATGGCCCTCGTCGACCCGGGCGATAAGGTCGTCGTATTTTCGCCCTTTTACGAAGCCTACGGCACGGACGTGCTGCTAGCCGGCGGCGAGCCCATTTACGTGCCTCTCCGCCAGCCGGACTTCACCTTCGACGCCGACGTGCTGGAAGACGCCTTCCGGCAGCGTCCGAAGGCGATCATCCTCTGCAATCCGTCCAATCCCTGCGGAAAGGTATTTTCTAAGGCCGAGCTGGAAATCATCGCCGGCCTGGTGCAGAAATACGATGCCTTCGCCATCGTCGATGAAGTATACGAGCACATCGTGTACAAGCCGACGGAATATACGTACTTCTCCAATTTGCCGGGCATGTACGAACGGACCATATCTTGCGGCTCCTTGTCCAAGACCTATTCGATTACGGGCTGGCGCATAGGCTACATCTTCGCGCCGCCGCATCTGGCTGCGGCGCTGCGTCAGCTCCACATGTTCATGACTATCAGCGCGCCGAGCCCGCTCCAGGAAGCGGCTGTGACCAGCCTCGGCTTCGACCGCTCCTATTACGAAGGGCTGCGGGAAGTATATACGAAGAAGCGCGACATCGTCATGAAGGGCCTCGACGCCATCGGCATTCCCCACAACGTGCCTCAAGGCGCCTTTTACATGCTGATGGATATTTCGGAATACGGCTACGACGACGATACGGCCTTCTGCGAGGACTTGATCCGGAAACTGGGCGTAGCCCTCGTGCCCGGCTCGACCTTTTTCCACGAAGACGTACACAACCTCGTCCGCCTTCAATTTGCCGTCAAGGACGAAACGCTCTATGAAGCGCTGAACCGTCTGGAAGGCATTCATTGCATGAAACGGTAATTCTATGCTTCGTTAAAGGAGGGATTTTGTATGAAATGGCCTGCGTTAGTACTCAGCGTATTGTGCTGCTTAGGCAGCTTCTCCGCCTTTGCCGCCGCGCCGGCAGGGGCAGCCGTACAGATCGACCCGTCGGTCCGTATGGAAACATTGGACGACTATTACATTACGAAGGGCAGTACGTATGATAAGATTACAGCCCTTCTGCAAAATCTTCCTTCTGAGGCGTCGGGCCTTTCGGGAGACTATTATTTCCGAATTGAAAAGAAGCTGACTCACGACTATTTTTATCACGTCAAAGCCTACGATACGAATACGCACGTTCAGAAGGGAAATTACTTCTTCGCCAAGGATGAAAGCTGCGTATGGCGTCTCGACCCGACAGGCGACGCGGTGATGATTTACGGCAGCGCAGAAAATCTGCTGAAAAAGACGGAAATCGTCGTCTATCCCAAGAAAATCGCCTTGGGCAGCTACGGCATCATCCGGGTTCACGTGCCGGGCATGCTCCCCTACGACATCAAGCTGACCAGCTTGAACGCCAACGTGGCGCAAATCTCCGATAAGATGAATATCGTCCCCGTCAGCGCCGGCAAGACGGACATCGTCGTCGACTTGAAGATCGGCTCGGCGACGCGCACCTTTACGGAAACCGTCTCCATCATCGATACGGCCGACGACGGCCGCGACAGAGGCATGAGCCCCTCCGTCGGCATTGGTATCGGCGTAGGATGGGGCAGCGGCTGGCATCATGGCGGCGGCATCGGAATCGGTGTAGGCCCCTGGTGGTAAGAGTTATATCATATGCATAGGCACAGAGCGGAATACCCATTGTATTCCGCTCTGTTTTTTCAATACTATAAGAGGAGCTGCCGCGTGCAAAAGCGCGGCAGCTCCTCTATATAAGAAAAACAAGTTGGCGCATCTTCAGATGATAGTTCTCTAAAAGGGGGGTATCCTGTTGTGATCGTATCAGGGAATGAGAAGGTATTCCGGAGATGCGCAGTAGCGAATGATTCAGGTGTTCAAAAAATCCTTTGTCAATTAGCGTTTGTCTGAGACCGTTTGGGTCGACGTCAATACGACGGACTGGCGGCGCGTCATGATTTTGTATGCGACGTATGACAAGGCTGTCCTCCAGCGGGCCGCAACGAGTAATGAAAGCTGAGTGTTCAATATCAAAGCTGTCTTCCAGTATAGCATGGATAGCGTAATGCACCCAATTTCGTATAACAAAAAGACAATATTGAATACATTTCCATACGATTTCTATATAGTGGTAAAGAGAATGGAAATACGTATGATAAATTGAAACGATGCGTTTCTTGTGATATAACCAAAAGGAGGCTATTTAATCAAATATCATTGAATACGACGGCGTATGAAATATATTGGCATATCGTATTTTCATGCGCCGTTTTGCAGAAAGGACGTGAATGCGATGAGAGTTGGAATTTTCAGCAATGTCAGAGGCGGCGCAGCCAGATTTGCGCCGTATTTACGCTTTGAACACGACGATATAGAGTTAATCGGCCTGCCGTGCGAAGCGGCGCTGGATACGATGGAAACGGTTAAGAAGGCGAAGTGCGAAGGCGTTATCTATTACAGCGACCATAAAGAAGGCGAGGCGTTCTATAAGGCGCTGGCCGAGAGCGGCGTCAAATACGTCGTGACATGCAGCGCCGGTTACGACCATCTCAATATAGAGGCAATGAAAACGTACGGTATTAAAGGGGCCAACGTGCCGAAATATTCGCCCAACGCCATATCAGAACACACGGTGATGATCGTGCTGGCCCTTCTTCGCAAGCTGCGGACGCAGATACTGCGTGTAGAACATGGCAATTTTACTACGACGGGCGTGCAGGGACGGGAACTTCGCAATATGGTCGTAGGCATTGTCGGCGCCGGCCGTATCGGATATACGACGATACAATGCCTGAGCGGTTTTCATCCTAAAGCGATCCTGGCATATGATCTGTACGAAAACGACGCCGTACGCCAATATGCGTCTTATACGACGCTGAATGAATTATACCGTAAGGCCGACGTGATCATCTTCCACTGCGCCTATACGAAAGAGAATTACCATATGGTAAACGACGAGGCCATTCAGGCTATGAAAGACGGCGTCGTCCTTGTAAACAGCGCCCGAGGTCCTTTATTTGACACGCAGGCCGTGCTGCGGGGCCTCGACAGCGGTAAAATTGGCGCGTTAGGAATCGACGTTATTGAAGGAGAAGGGGCGCTGCGAAAATCGTCGGAAGCCCGAAAAGGCGTCGCTTCCGATATTAGGAAGTTGCTGTCTCACGAAAACGTCATATTTACGGCTCATACGGCTTTCTATACGGATCAGGCCGATCATAATTTGTGCGAAACGACGATTCAGAATCTGCGCCAGTACGCGCAGACCGGATCGTGCGACAACGAATTGATACGTGAATAAAGTCGGCCTATGTCTGCGTACTTTGCAAGTCACGATGACGGCCGGGCAAGGTATCGGGCCGTTATTCGGCAGCATTTCAGCGGAATATTTCGGCATGAGGCCTTCCTTGTGTCCCATGCTGTGCTGCGCTTGTAGGAATGGGAAAAACACGATATAATATAAACTAAAAAATTATTTTTTGCGTATTAAAGGAGACGTGATTTGTTTTGGAAGTTTCCCTAGGGAAAGAGTGCATCGTCATATTATTGCTGATTTTTGGCAACGGCGTATTTTCGCTGCTGGAAATGTCCATCGTCAGCTGCCATCAGCCGCGGCTGGAGGCCATGGCCGAAGAGGGCAGCAAGTCGGCGAAAATCGTCCTGAAGCTGCGGGAAAACCCGAATAAGATGTTTTCGGCCGTACAGTTCGGCATCACCCTGATGGGCCTTTTGACGGGCGTATACGGCGGTACGGAAATGGCCGGCCCCATGTCGCAGTACGTCGCCATGATCCCCGGCCTGGAGCCCTATGCCTACAGCGTCAGCCTGACGACTATCGTCGCCGTCATAACCTATTTGACCATCATTTTAGGGGAAATCGTGCCGAAGCGCATCGCCATCAACAAGCCTGAAGCCATCGCCTGCTTTCTGGCCCGGCCGATGCTGTATTTCTGTACGGTCAGTACGCCCCTCATTTGGTTTCTGTCGGCTTCGACGGCCTTGGTGACGAAGGTCATCGGCATGGGCAAGCCGGAGGTGCAGCCCGTAACGGAAGAGGAAATCAAAATCCTTCTGGAGCAGGGCGCAGAGCTGGGCGCTTTCGAAAAGGAAGAGCCCGAGCTGGTAGACCGCGTATTCCGCCTGGCCGATATGAACGTCAGCGATATTATGACCAACCGCACCCAGGTTGACTGGATTGACGTAGAAGATCCCGACGAGACGATTATGAATGAAATGATTGCCTTCAATCACATCCACCTGCCCGTCGGCAGGGGCTCGCTCGACGAATTTCTCGGCATGGTTTCGGTCAACATGGTCTTCCAAAAATATTACGACGCCGTCCATTCTGGGAAAAACGTGACCATGAAATCCCTCGTCGAATCGAGCGTCCAGAAGCCAGTCTTCGTGCCCGAATCGATGGATATCATGAAGGTCGTGCCGGTTTTCCGCGAGCACAGCGTCCACGAAGCGGCTGTCCTCGACGAATACGGCAACTTCAGCGGCCTGCTGACCCTCCACGACATCTTGGAAGAGCTCGTAGGCAGCATGCCATCAGGCGAAAAGGAAAAGAAGGAAAACGACAACCGCATCGTCCAGCGCGGCCCCAACGAATGGCTCATGGAGGGCCTGCTGACCATCGAAGAATTCAAGGATTTCTTCAATCTGGAAGACGATCTTCCTGGCGAAGAAGACGACCTGTACAAGACCCTGGCTGGCTTCGTCACCTATGGCGTAGGCCGCATTCCTAAGGAGACAGATACATACGTCTGGAACGAATTTACCTTTGAAGTCATGGATATGGACAACCTCCGCGTCGACAAAATCCTCGTCACGCGGCAGGAACCGGAAGAAAAAGAAGAAGATGCGGAAGAATAGCATGCGCATATAAAACGAGAGGCAGGAGAATCGATCTCCTGCCTCTCTTGTCGTATCGTATGTTATCTTAATTTTGCCGTCATATCTCGGCAATGACGACAGGGTTGCCGTGCTCCTTGATAAGGCGGATTAGGCCGTCTGCCTGCATCCAGACCGAGGCCCTGTTATCGTTGGGATGGACGGCGATTTGATTTCCCATAAAGTCTTTGTCGAAGACGACGACGACCGACTGTGTTTCGTCGTTCAGGGCGCCTAAGGGCGTGACGGCTCCCTTGGTCAGCTTAAGGTACTTCCACAGGTCGTCTTCGGAGGCGAAGCTCAGAGGGCGCGAGCCCAGGGTCTGCCGCAGGGCCTTGAGGTTGGCCGTCTTTTCCTGACGGATGACGACAATGTAGTAGGTCCTCTTCTTATCGTCGCGGATAAACAGGTTTTTGGCTACGGCCTCGCCGTCGGGGAGGTGCAGGGCGGACATTTCGTCTATGGTGTAGACGGGAATGTGTTCTTTCACATGGTATTCTATATGGGCAGTTTGTAATACGGATAGTACGGTTTGGGCTTGTTCGGACAGCATAGGAGGGCCTCCCTTGTATAATATTTTATCATATACATAGATTTTACATAAAAAAGAAGGTATCTCAAAAAAAAAAAAAGAATAATATTAAGAGATGAGGAAATTTGCTTCGTGAAGATGCCGTAGGCAGGAGGTGGGGGAATGGACAACGCCATTATTGCATTTTTTCATGATTACGGCGACATACTATTTCTGGCCCTCGGCCTGTATTCCATAGGAGGGGCCGTCAAGCAGTGGTCATGGTTTGTCAATAACAGCCGGGCCCGCAAGGTTGCCGGACGTACAGGCGGAACGACGGGAATGCGTATTTTTTATGTTGTCTTAGGATTGGGCTTTTGTATCGTCGGCCTTATATCGTTTATGACGGGCATATCGGTCTTGTATATCATACCGATGATCAAAGCCGATCCGCTGTCTGTGTTTGAATTATTATAAGGGAAAGGATGAAGCGGTATGAAGAACAAAAAATGGCTGGCGGCGGCACTGATTGCGGTCATGCTGACATCGGGATGCGGCTCGAAGGATACGAAATCTATCGTATGGCATTCCAGCGAATCGTCGAAAATCGTCAAACAGATTCAGTCCGATACGTCGCTAACGAAGGACCAGCAGGAATTTTTCCAATCCCTCGCTAAATCGCGAGATCAGAAGGCCTATGAAGGAAAGACCGTCGGCGAAATACTCGACGTGTACGCCAAGTGGAAGGCTCAGGTTGAAAAGGACCGGGAGCAGATGAACCAAACGCTGCAGGTATCCGTCGTCGATAAGGTGAGCCTCGACCAGAACGCCTCGGCCGGACGCATGCATCCTCAGATACAGTTCGATATTTCCATTGCCAACGTATCGCAAAACGATATTCAGACCTTCAAAGGGCGGTTCATCGTTTCCGATGCGTCGGGCAATGAATTGTTCCGCGCCGATTATCTGGACACGATGCCCGTCATGGCCGGCGTAACGAGGACCGATACGATTTACACCGATATTAACGACACGAACGAAAAAGAAGTCAAAGCCTACGATTCTCCTCTCAGCGACCTCAAGGTCACCTGGGAACCGACGGCGATGAAGTTCATGGACGGCACGCGCATCGGCGAAGATAAGAATGAACTGCGGTAGCGCGGCATAGAGGAAACGGCACGATACACAGGGACTAGGGAATTTTCCCTGGCTGTGTTTCGTGTCGTTTTTTGTGTGTGATACAATAGAGCTGCGAACTACGAGATGAGGAGGCTGGAAATGCGGACCAGTTATGCGTTGAATCACTATATGGACGAAGCGGCGGAGAAGATACGGAGGATTACCCATGAGGCCCGCTCCCTGTCGGTAAACGGCACGCTGATGCTGCAGGATTATCCCTTTTGGCTATATAATGCTATATTTGCCGATTATTCGACGATCTCTTTTTTGGCCAAGTGCATGTCCGATATCGATTATTTTGATTTGCGGCCCTTGTATTGTATATTGCGTTCTTCCCTGGAGAAGTACGCCGACCTGGCGAATTTATGCGCCAAGGGGCGGACCTATGAATGGTATTTGTGGTACTTGAATTTCGAGTCCAACGCCATGGAAGCCTATGCGGCCGGCGACAGCCGGGAAGGGGCGTCGCTGCGCCGGAAGGCCGACTCGTATAAGCGGCAGTTCATGGAGCGATGGGAGCTTTCCCGCTGCAACCGCCTGACGCGGTATTACGTGCTGGGAGACTTTAATCAGCTCATACAGGGCGACGTCTCGCCGGATATCGTCCAGTTCAACCGCCGTCTTTCAAAAATCGACTCGAAATGCAGCCAGATACTGCATAACAACGTGACCTTTGCAGCCAGGCATAACCGGGAGGAACTCAAGGATATCCTGACGTATATACACTACATCATGTGGACGTCCCAATGGATGCTGCCGCAGTTTTATTCCTGGAATCTGCCGGAACTACAGGAAGGCTTGGCGCGGCTGCAGCAGGCCGTCGACTGTATTCGCCAGGGGAAGGGATTTATGGAGTAGGCTTATTCGGCCTTGGTGGAGCGCAGGAAGAGCTGTTCCAGCATGGCGTGGGGGTCCTTGCCGAGCTTGACGATGCCGTACAGGACCTGCGTAATGGGCAGTTCGACGCCGACGCGGCGGGACAGGTCGACGAGGGCTTCCGTTGTATACACGCCTTCGGCTAATTTATGGAAGGGCTTGCCTTGGATGAAATCTTCGCCGAAGCGGCGGTTGTTGCTGTGGGCTGAAAAGAGGGTCGCTTCGTAATCGCCTAAATGGCTCAGGCCGTAGACGGTCATGGCGTTGCCGCCCAGCGTTTCAATCAGGACGGACAGCTCGTGAGTGCCTCTGGCCATGAGGGCTCCCTTGAGGCTCGTAAGGCCTGCGCCGTCGAGCATGCCGGCGGCGATGCCCATGACGTTTTTAGCCGCCGCGCCGATTTCAATGCCCAAGAGGTCTTGTCCGTAGTAGAAGCGGATGAGGGGGCTGGTGAAGACGTCGACGAGACGGCGCGTCAGATCCATGTCGCGGGAGGCCATGACCATGCAGTTCGGCATGCCGGCGACGAAGTCCTGGACGTGGCCCGGGCCGACCCAGACGGCGGTCTGCACGTCGGGCCCCAGCTCTTCCTCCATGACCGTCGTGAGGCGCTTGCCGCTGCCGATTTCCAGACCCTTCATGGCTAGGATGAAGGGGAGGGACGGGGAAAATCCCGTTTCCCGAAGCTGTCCGGCGAAGGCGCGGAGCTGCTGGGCGCTGATGGAAATGATGCAGACGTCGGCATTATGCAGGGCGTCGGCCAAATCGTCGGTCAGGGCGATGGACGAGGGCAGGGTCAGGTATTCGTTTTTTCCCGTGCAGCGAAGGGTTTCCAGATTGCGGGACGACGGGCGGCCCCATAAGGTGACGGTGTGGCCGATGCGGTCGGCGTACCAGGCGTGGAAAGCGCCCCAGCGGCCGCAGCCTAAGACGGTAATATTCATGAGTGTCCTCCTGATAGATTTTTTTCCATTATACCATACTTACATAGGCGTTACAGCGTGAAGCGTGGTGTAAATGTTTTATGTTTACAGATTATAACGCACATACATAAAATATATTAGGAAAATCTGGCGATGATATTTACTAAATTACGAAAATGTAGTAAGGTTATAAAAAAGCATAAAAGCGTTTAACGCGAGCACGATGAAGTGTACACTGTTCATCGTGCTCGTTTTCATTTAAGGGGGCGAAACATGTGGTTGTCACAGTAGGATTTTTATATGCTAAAAGTCAGAAAGTATACAAGATGCAGTGCCTGACAGGAACGCAGGGCTTTGACAGCCGTGTTTCGTGGATACACATTATAGAAAACAAGGAATCCGCTTTGTTTTTACACGGCGGGGAACTGGTGTTTTGCACGGGGAGTATCTATAACGGCGAAGAGTGGCTGCTGGATTATGTCAAGAAGTTACAGAAAAGCAGAGCTAGCGGATTGGTGATCAACATCGGCCCTTTTATACGTAGCGTTCCGAAATCCGTCGCGGCGTTTTGCGAACAACGCGGATTTCCCCTGTTCGTTATTCCGTGGAGCGTGCGGTTAGTCGATATTACCCGTTATTTATGCCAGTTTATCATTGAAGAGGAAACTAGAGAACAACAATTTCTCCAATATTTCCTGTTTATTCTCATGCATCCGGGACAGTGCGGCAATGCTTGCCGAGCCCTGCGGACGTACGGCATAGATATCGATAAGGCCTTCCGTGTTTTCGTCGTCCGTCCGGCAGAACGCCGCCGTCTCGACGAGGCGGCGGCGCAGATGAGCGCTTGCGAGCCCGACGTCCACGTTTTGACGTACGGCGACGCTTTGGTATGCGTAGCGCCGGACGAAGGCGAATCAAACGCATGGAGCAGGGCCTGGGAATGGCGTGAATACTTTCTGAGCCGAGACCTTTCCGTTACGATTTGCGTCGGCTCGGCCGTACCTTCTGTCGAACGGTTGTCTGAAAGCTATACGCGGGCGTCAGCTATGACGGCTCTCGTTTCGGAAACGCGGCCTGTCGTACAATATGAGCGCGTCGGCGTGTATAAGCTGCTGCTGGACGGTCCTTCACCAGGCACGCTGCGGCAATTTTACGACGATACGATGAAAGGGCTGGACGAATACGACGCCGCTCATCATTCGTCGCTGGTGGAGACTCTGGAATATTACCTGTCTCATCGCTGCAGTATTAAGGATACGGCAGTTCACGAAGTGGTTCACCGCAATACGGTGCTGTATAAACTGAATAAGATAGAAACTATTACGGGGAAGAAACTAAACGAAGAAGAAGATAAGCTGGATATTCTCATCGCGCTGAAAATCAAGAAGCTGTTTTCCATACAGAAAGACGGATGAATCGGCGCGTGATAGTATACATCATCATTATAGGCAGGGGGAGTTTGGTATGTTTACGTATGAAATGCCGACGAAATTGTATTTCGGGAAAGGATGCGTTGCCCAATCCGTGGCAGATATGGCGGCGCTGGGCAAGAAAGCCCTGATCGTTACGGGACGCAGTTCGGCGAAGCGAAACGGATCGCAGGACGCTGTCGTCGCCGTACTGGAATCGGCAGGCCTCGGCTGGGTCCTGTTTGACGAAGTAGAAGCGAACCCGTCTGTCGAAACCGTGCGGAACGGCGCGGAGCTAGGGCGGAAGGAACAGGTTGACTTCGTCATCGGCATTGGCGGCGGTTCGCCTATGGACGCAGCTAAAGTGATCGCCTTATTATGCACGAACGATTTGGACGACGAGATGCTGTTTACAGGGCCGTACGGAGCGCCGCCCCTGCCTATTGTCACCGTTCCTACGACGTCTGGCACGGGCAGCGAAGTGACGAAAATCAGTATCCTGACCAATCATAAGGCCGGCACGAAGCAGGGCGTCAAATCGCCAATGTTATATCCGAAGCTGTCTTTGGCCGATCCGTCCTTTACGATGGGCGTACCGGAACACGTGACGATCGACACGGCTATCGACGCCTTGTCTCATGCGATAGAAGGCTATATGGCGAAGGATGCGACGCCTGTCAGCGACGTATGGGCTGAAGAAGCCCTGCGCTTTTTCGGCCTTCATCTGACGCAGCTGCGCGGCACGCTGTCCTATGCCGTCCGCGAAGACCTCATGTATGCTTCGACCTTGGCGGGCATCGTCATTTCCCAGGCTGGTACGACGCTGGTACACGGCATGGGATATTGCCTGACGTATTACAGGGGTTTTTCGCACGGCCGGGCCAACGGCCTGCTGCTGCCTCAGTACATGAAACTCATGGAAGAATCCATGGCCGATAAAGCCCAGCGCGTATGGGAATTGCTGGGATTTGCCGGCTCCGATGACTTCGAAGCATTTATGAAAGATCTCATGCCCGATACGGTCACGCTGTCTGACGAAGAAATTGAGAAATTTACGACGATGGTCATGAAGACGGCTTCCGTCAAGGCGACGTCGTATGATGTGACGGCAGGCGTCGTAGCCCGTATATACGCTCATATATCTAAATGACGGCTTGACGGCGTTTGCCCGGCCGGGGTTATGGGAGGTGCGAAGGATTATGGCTATATGCGAAACCATAAACGCAGAGGTATTGCAGTGTACAGAATCATTTTCGAGGCGTCCTATGTGGGCGCAGGTCGATTTGGATGCGGCGGCGTATAATATGCGGCATATTCGGCGTCTTGTCGGCGCGCATACGCTGATTATGGCCGTCGTCAAAGCCGACGCCTACGGATGCGGCGCCGTGGCGATGGCCCGCGTTTTTTTGCAGAACGGAGCGGACCGGCTGGCCGTAGCCTGTCTGGACGAAGCCGTCGAGCTGCGCCGCGCCGGTATTGCGGCTCCTATCCTGGTGTTGGGGCATACGGACGGGCGGCGCGCAGCGGAAGTCGTGGGCAATCATATCGACGTGGCCGTGTTTCATTACGACGACGCAGTGCTTTTTTCGCAGGAAGCCGAACGGACGCAGCAGACCGTGCGATTCCATATTGCCGTAGACAGCGGTATGGGACGTATCGGCTACAAGCTGTCGGAACGAAGCGTCGAAGAGATAAAGCGCATCAGGGCTCTGCCCTGTGTGATGATGGAAGGGATATTTACGCATTTTGCCGTGGCCGACGACGCGGCTGACGACGCCTGCGCATACACGAAGGAACAATTCTTTCAGTTTACACAAATGTACCATTGGCTGTGGGAAGAAGGCGTGTCATTCCGCCTCCGTCATTGCGACAACAGCGCCGGCGTCCTGGCGTATCCGGCGTTTTTCTGCAACATGGTGCGTCCCGGTATTATTCAGTACGGCTATAATCCCTTCGGTGCGGCGCGTCCTCCGGAGTTTGTACCCCATCCCGTCATGTCCCTGCGCTGCTGTATTACCCATGTGAAGCGCCTGGAAGAAGGCGAGACTGTAGGATACGGCCGCAGGTTCAGAGCGCGTCGTCCTACCTTGGTCGCCACCTTGCCGTTAGGCTATGCCGACGGATATACCCGCCTCCTGTCCAATCGGGCCGACGTATTGGTACGGGGCCGGCGCGTCCCGCAAATCGGCAATATATGCATGGATCAGTGCATGATAGACGTTACCGATATTCCTGACGTGCGCGTAGGCGAAGAATGCGTGTTGTTCGGCCGCCAGGGAAGCGAATATATCGGAGCGGATGAACTGGCACGCATCATCGGGACGATACCTCATGAAGTGCTCTGCAATATCGGCCGCCGCGTCCCCCGTGTATATTTCGAAAAGGGCCGTTGCGTCGGCCGGACTGAATATTTGTTTCAAACGTAACGCGTCTGCTTTAGGGACCGCCGCGTTCGTATTGTGCGAAGGGACGGCGGCACCTTCACTTTAAAATGAACGCCGGTAAATAAAAAAATACAATGTTAAAAATTTAACATATGTGATTATTGTGCACATATACAATAAAGTTTATGGTTTTGTCATATTGTTTTATCGTATGGCCTATGACATAATAAACCCAAGATAAAGCAACGGCGCTTTTCCATAAGGACGCCGTTGCTTTTTTAGTATTATAACGCCAAGGGGATGATTTCATGACAGGACAAGAAATACGCGATATGGATTTAAAATATAATCTGCATTCGTGGTCGAAGCAGAAGGGGCTGAACCCCGTAGTCATTACGAAGGCTGAAGGAATTTACTTGTGGGACAGCGACGGCAAGCGATATATGGATATGTCGTCGGGACAGGTGAATTCCAACGTGGGGCACGGAAACAAAGACATTATCGAAGCGATTAAGGAACAAGCCGACAAATATTGCTTCATATCTCCGAGTCTGGCTGTAGAACCGCGGGCTAAATTGGCTAAAATGGTCATCGACCGCATGCCCGACAACATGGGGAAGGTATTTTTTACCAACGGCGGCGCCGACGCCAACGAAAACGCCATTAAGATGGCCCGCATGTATACGGGGCGCTATAAGGTCATGAGCCGGTACCGCAGCTATCACGGCTCGACCTTCGGCGCAGGCAATCTGACGGGTGAACCGCGGCGCTATCCGCTGGAACCGGGGATTCCCGGCTTCATTAAATTTTTCGATCCCTACATATACCGCGAAGCCATTTCCTTTGCCAGCGAAGAAGACGCGACGAAATTTTACATTACCAAGCTGCGGGAACAAATTATTTATGAAAATCCGTCGACGATCGCCGCTATCGTCATGGAAACGATTACGGGCTCCAACGGCGTCATCATTCCGCCGAAGGGCTATCTGGAAGGCGTGCGCAAGCTGTGCGATGAATTCGGCATCATGATGATCTGCGACGAAGTCATGGCCGGCTGGTGCCGGACGGGCAAGATGTTCGCCTTTGAGCATTTCAACGTCAAGCCCGACATCGTGACGTTTGCCAAGGGGATTACCTGCGGCTATATTCAGCTCGGCGGCGTCGCCGTATCGAAGAAAATCGCCGCCTATTTCGACGATCACCTCCTGTCGTGCGGCCTGACGTACAGCGGCCATCCGCTGGCCTGCGCCGCCGGGGTCGCCTGCCTGAATTACTACGATAAGGCGCGGATTTTAGACAACGTAAACGCCGTCGGCAAGGTGCTGGGCGAAGAAGAAGAAAAGCTGAAGGCGAAACATGCCTGTGTCGGCGACGTCCGCTATATCGGGTTATGGTCGGCTATCGAGCTGGTAAAGGATAAGAAAACGAAGGAACCCCTCGTGCCGTACGGAAAGGACGAAGGGGGAACGATGCCGGGCATCGTCAAATCGCTGATGAAAAAGGGCTTTTGTACCTATTCTCACGAAAACATGCTTCTCGTCGCTCCGCCCCTTATTATTACAAAAGAACAGCTTCTGGAAGCGATGAAGATTTTGGACGACGTGCTGAGCGAAGTCGACGCCGCTATCGGGGGATAACGTCCTCCGGCGAGTGGAGAAAGGCATAGGTTGGATACATGCCTGACGCCTATGCCTTTTATTTTTTAATCTGTTATACATGTACATAAAAATATTTATGCAAGTGCCTAATTGATTTTTAAAACATTAAATATTATAATAACTTCATTCTTAAAAGAAAATATTTTCCATAACAACGGCGTTATTATTAAAAAATAATTTCGCCGTTGTTTTGCGTATGGGGGAGGGGGAACAAAATATGATTGAAATTAAAGCGATTATCCGACGGGAACGGCTGAAGGCGCTGAAAGATGCGCTGGCCGAACGAGGATTTTACGGATTGACGCACTGGCCCGTTTCGGGGCGAGGAAAACAGCGCGGCGTTACGGTAAACGGCGTTGTGTATGACGAGCTTCCGAAGGAAATGGTATATATCGTCGTCCACGACGAACATAAGACGGCTGTCGTTACGACGATTATCGCCATATGCCAGACGCAGCCGAAAGGAACCGCCGGCGATGGCAGAATTTTTATTACCAGGCTGGACGAAGGATATACGATTAGCGAGCAGCTGCTTTGATACGCAACGTGTCGAGCGCTCCCGACATGAGGAAGGAGAGATATACAGTGGAAGGCACATTATGGCTGCAGTTCGTGCAGCAGCTCATTAACGGCATATCCTTAGGCAGCATTTACGCGCTGATAGCCCTAGGATATACGATGGTATACGGCATTATGAAATTGATCAACTTCGCTCACGGCGATATCTACATGATCGGTTCGTACGTCGGATTTTTTGCGATTACGGCCATGGGGCTGCCCTTTGTGCCGGCGATCCTGGCGGCGATGGTCATGACGGGGATTTTGGGGATGGTCGTCGAACGGCTGGCGTATAAGCCCCTTCGCCATAGCCCGAAAATCGCCATTTTGACGACGGCCATCGGCGTCAGCTTGTTCTTGGAATACACGACGATGCTCGCCTTGTCGCCGCAGCCGCGGACCTTTCCGCACGTACTGGACAACAGCGTGTACCACATCGGCGGCTTAGTGATTTCGTTTCAGCAAATCGTCATCTTCCTTATATCGGTCGTGCTGATGCTGATTCTGACCTACGTCGTGAACTATACGAAAATGGGCAAGGCGATGCGGGCCGTTTCGTACGATCCCGACGCGGCCCAGCTCATGGGAATCAACGTAGACAAGACGATTTCCTTTACCTTCTGCATCGGGTCGAGCTTAGCCGGCGCGGCAGGCGTCCTCGTCGGGATTTACTATAATTCCATCGAGCCCCTCATGGGTATCATGCCGGGCATGAAGGCCTTCGTAGCGGCCGTCCTCGGCGGCATCGGCATCATTCCCGGCGCGATGACCGGCGGCATTATCCTAGGCGTCGTCGAAGCCATGGTCAGCGGATTTATTTCGTCTACCTTCCGCGACGCCGCGGCCTTTGCCATTTTGATTATTATCTTGCTCATCAAGCCGACGGGACTGTTCGGAAAGAATGAACGAGAAAAAGTGTAGGTGATGAATATGATAAACCGATTGCGAAAACAAGACGCTGTATTCTTACTCGCCGCCGTCGTCGTCTTTGCCGTCCTGCAGTTTTTGATGGCCGAACGAATCGTATCGTCGTTTTGGCGTCTGAATATCTCTTTGATTTGCCTGAACGTCATGCTGGCGTCCAGCTTGAACCTGATTAACGGCGTTACGGGACAGTTCTCCCTGGGGCACGCCGGATTTATGGCCGTCGGCGCTTACGTGTCGGCTGTATGCACCGTATTCCTGCACCTACCCTTCATCGTCAGCCTCATAGGCGGTGCGGCCGCTGCCGGCCTGCTGGGCTTTCTCGTCGGCGTGCCGACGCTGCGGCTGCAGGGCGATTATTTAGCTATCGCCACGCTGGGCATGGGGGAAATTATCCGCATCTGCATTTTGAATATACAGCAAGTAGGCGGCGCGTCGGGGATGTCGGGCATTCCGCGGGATACGACCTTTCCCTGGCTGTTTATCTGCATGGTCGTCACCTTGTTCGTCTTAAAGAATATCATCCACTCTAAGCAGGGGAGAGCCTGCCTGGCCGTACGGGAAAACGCCATTGCAGCCGAAGCCATGGGCATCAACACGACGGAATTCAAGGTATTTGCCTTTACGATTGCGTCGATGTTCGCCGGTTTGGCCGGCGCGCTGTTCTCTCATTACTTCGGCATCGCCCATCCGTCGAGCTTTACCTTTATGCGGTCTTTCGACATCATGACGATGGTCGTATTAGGCGGCCTGGGCAGCTTGTCCGGATCGGTCATCGGCGCCTTTATCCTGACCTTGATTGCCGCCGTAATGCAGAGCTATCCCGAATACCGCATGATCGTATACGCCTTGCTGCTCATCATACTCATGCTGTACCGTCCGAATGGGATTCTCGGCAATAAGGAGCTGGCTGAGCTGATGCTGTCCAAATGGAAGAAGGGGGGACGCGGCGATGGACCCGTTGCTGAAAACAAATAATGTATCCATATCCTTCGGCGGCATCAAGGCCGTCCAGGATTTTAACATCGTATTGAACCGGGGCGAGCTCGTCGGCCTCATCGGGCCGAACGGCGCAGGGAAGACGACGGCCTTCAACTTGCTGACCGGCGTATATCAGCCGACGACGGGGACCATTGAATTCGACGGCGTCGACGTCACGGGGATGAAGCCCTATAAAATTACGCAGCACGGCATTGCCCGCACGTTTCAGAACATCCGCCTGTTTGGAAACTTAACCGTATTGGATAATGTCAAAATTGCCTGCAATTACCTGGTCAACTACAGCCTGGCCGAAGCGATCCTGCGCATCGGCCGGTACGGGAAGGAAGAAGAACGGATTGAACGCGAGTCGATAGAGCTGCTGCGGCTGTTTAAGCTCGACGATAAAAAGGACGAGCTGGCGTCCAATCTGCCTTACGGCTTGCAGCGGCATCTGGAAATTGCCCGAGCCCTGGCGGCCCGGCCGAAGCTACTCCTGCTGGACGAACCGGCGGCGGGCATGAATCCGCAGGAAACGCTCGATCTCATGCACTTGATTGAAGAAATACGGAAGCGCTTCCAGCTGACGATTTTACTGATCGAACACGACATGTCCCTGGTCATGGGGATCTGCGAACGCTTGTACGTCCTGGAATTCGGCAAAATCTTAGCCCAGGGGATACCGCAGGAAATCAAGTCGAATGCCGACGTCATCCGGGCGTATTTAGGCGAGGAGGTGTGATCATGAGCCTGTTGGAATTAAAGGATATCAACGTCTACTACGGCGCGATTCACGCCCTGAAGGGAATCAGCCTGAACGTCGAAGAAGGACAGGTCGTCAGCCTCATCGGCGCGAACGGCGCCGGCAAGACGACGACGCTGCGGACGATTTCCGGGCTGCTGCGCTCCAAGACCGGATCTATTTCTTTCATGGGAAAGGAGCTGCGGCACGAAAGCGCCGAATCCATCGTGCGGCTGGGGATTTCCCATTGTCCCGAAGGACGGCGGGTCTTTGCCGATATGTCCGTCAAGGAAAACCTGGAAATGGGGGCCTTTACCCGTAAGGATAAGAAGGAAATTTCCCAGACCATGGACATGATTTACGACCATTTTCCCCGCCTGAAGGAACGGATGAACCAGATGGCCGGCACCCTTTCCGGCGGCGAGCAGCAGATGCTGGCGATGGGCCGGGCGCTGATGAGCAAGCCGAAGCTGCTCCTCCTGGACGAGCCGTCTATGGGGCTGGCGCCGATCCTGGTCAAGGAAATATTCAATATGGTGCAGGAAATACACGGCATGGGGACGACGGTGCTGCTGGTCGAACAGAACGCCCGCATGGCCCTGGCCATTTCCGATTACGCCTATGTCCTGGAAACAGGGCACATATCGCTGGAAGGAGAGGCTAAATCTCTGGCTGAAAGCGAAGAAGTGCGGAAGGTTTACTTGGGCGGCTGAGGCCCGTTACGGCGGATATACCATTACAGGTATGTTATATATACAGTTTAGGAGGGATACCTTATGACTATGAGTACATTGAAAAGATGCGTGTTGGTTGCCGTGGCCGTTGCGTCGATGGCCGTCATGCTGACGGGCTGCAGCGGCAGTTCGGGAGAATCAAGTGATACGATTAAAATCGGCGCGAACCTGGAATTGACAGGAAACAGCGCGTCGTACGGCACGTCGGCCAAGAACGGCATCGAAATGGCCGTCAAGGAAATCAACGACGCCGGCGGCCTGCTGGGAAAGAAAATTGAAGTCAGCTACGCCGACAACCGCAGCGAAGCGACGGAAGCGGCCAACGCCATGCAGAAGCTGTTGGATGACCAGGTCGATTTCATCGTCGGCCCGGACACGTCGAGCGGCGCCCTGGCCTGCGTCGCCACGGCAGATCAGGAAAAAATACCGATGATTTCGCCGTTCGGCACGAATCCGGACATTACGGTCGATCCGGCGACGCATAACGTACGGCCTTACGTATTCCGCGCCGCCTTTATCGATACCTTCCAGGGCAAGGCCATGGCTGATTTTGTAGCCGATACGCTGAAGGCGAAGAAAGTGGCTGTATACGTCGACAACTCCAGCGATTACTCGAAGGGGCTGCAGAAATTCTTTGAAGAAGAATTCGGCAAAAAAGGCGGCTCTATCGTAGCGACGGAAGCGTATTTGCAGAAGGATACAGACTTCAAGGCGGCCCTGACGAAGATCAAAGCGGCCAACCCCGACGTCATCTACGTTCCCGGATATTATCAGGAAGTCGGCATGATTATCAAGCAGGCCCGCGAAATGGGCATGACGCAGCCGATTGTCGGCGGCGATGGCTGGGACAGCACGAAGCTGGCGGAAATTGCCGGCGCGGCGAATCTGGTCGACTGCTATTTCAGCAACCACTATTCGTCTGACGATACGTCCGAAGTCGTCCAGAATTTCGTTTCCAATTATCAGAAGGCCTATGGCCAGAAGCCGGACGCTCCGGCAGCTGTAGCGTACGACAGCATGATGATTTTGGCCCAGGCTATCAAGGACGCCAACAGCACCGATAAAGATACGGTGAAGGCGGCGCTGGAAAAGATCAGCGGATTCAACGCTGTCAGCGGCAAGATCAGCTTTAACGAGTTCCATGATCCCGTCAAATCGGCAGTTGTCCTGAGCTTTAAGGACGGCAAGCAGATCTTTGTTACCAAAGTAGAACCGTAAGGGCGATTCGTTACTGATACCTCATCTAATACATATAGATTCCTCTATCGAAGGGAGAAGACGAAGCGGAAGCTTTTTCTTCTCCCTTTCCCCTTTTCCGGAGCATGTGCTATACTTTGGGTAAATCTACTGTGAGGTGCATCGTATGAGCGGGCGTCGCATTATCTTCTTAGACAACTTGAAAACCTTGGTCATCGCCCTGGTCGTCGTGTTTCACGGCGCCATGTCCTATATGGCCTACGCGCCGGAGTGGTGGTACGTGCTGGACGACGAGCGATCCCTGGCGGCAACGGTATTTGTCGTCTGGGCCGACGTATTCATCATGCCGGTCATGTTTTTTATTTCCGGTTATTTCGGCGCGGCGTCCTTAGCCGGAACGGGGAGCTTTTGGAAATCGAAATGGAAGCGCGTCGGCCTGCCGTGGCTGTTCGGCTCGGTCTTTATTGCCCCGTATATCGCCTATCTGTACATGCTCAGCCGGGCTGTGCCCATGACGTTTTACCAGTTTTATGCAGAATGGTTTTGGGGCGTTTTTTATCAGCAGGCCCAGTATTGGTACCTGGGATTTTTAATGGCCTTGTACGGCCTGCTGTACCTGAGCCGGCGTCTGTATCTGGCGTGGCTGCGGCCGATACAGGGCCGGTTTTCCCTGACAGTCTTTTTCGGCTGCGCCGCCCTGTGCGCCCTCTCTATGGGGGCGATGCTGCAGTGTTACGACGACGCCGTGTGGATTCATCCCCTGTACGTCCTGTGCTTTCAGCCGACGCGGGCTCCCTTGTACCTCGTCGTATTCGGGCTGGGAGCCTACGCCTGGCGCAGCCGCTGGTTTTCCCAGGGGCTGTTCGCTTCGCCGGCAGCCTGGGGCGCTGCTTTTGCCGTCCTGTCCGTCGCATATACGGCCTTTCGCTTCGACTATGGCTATGAGTGGCATGGATTAGCCTGTTATTCCGAAATCTTTGCCGTCCTGCACAGCCTGTTCTGCCTGACGGCCGTTATAGCTCTGACGGCCTTGTTCCAGCGGTTTGCCGATTCGTACGGGCCTTGGGGACGGCAGCTGTCGTCCCTGTCATATGGCGTGTATTACATCCATCAGGTCGTCGTCATGCACGTCGTCTGGCTGCTGCGGCCCTGGGACGGCGGCGTCTATACCAAATATGCCGTCATGTGCGTCTTGTCCCTCTGCATCTGCACGCTTTTTAGCCGGTATGTGCTCAGCCGCATACCGTCCTTTTCCTCGTCGAAATCGAGATGACAGAACAGCCCCTCGGAGAGATTCCCAAGGGGCTGTTTTTTAGCGTGTGTGTTGTTTATTTTAAGTGAGCGATGACGGCGTCGCGGTATGCTTCCGTCGTGGCCTTGCCGCCGAGGTCCGGCGTGAGGCATTGGTTTTCCGCCAGCACGGCGTCGACGGCGCTGCGGATATTGGCGGCGACGTCCGTTTCGCCGATGTATTCCAGCATCATGCAGGCCGACCAGAGGAAGGCCGTCGGGTTGGCGATATGCTTGCCGGCAATGTCGGGGGCGCTGCCGTGGACGGCTTCAAACATGGCGAAGTCATCGCCGACGTTCATGGACGGCAGGAGGCCGAGGCCGCCGATGAGGCCGCTGGTCAGGTCCGATACGATGTCGCCGTACAGATTGGGCATGACCATGACGTCGAAGTTTTCCGGATACATGACGAGCTGCATGCACGTGTTGTCGACGATTTTGTCGTCGCTTTCGATCTGCTGGTATTCCTTGGCGATTTCCCTGAAAATATCGAGGAACATGCCATCGCTCATCTTGAGGATATTGGCCTTATGGACGCAGGTGACTTTTTTGCGGCCGTTGGCGACGGCGTAGTCGAAGGCGGCGCGGATGATGCGTTCGCTGGCCTTGCGCGTAATGAGCTTGATGGCCTGGACCGTGTCGTCGTTCATCTTGTATTCGACGCCGATGTACAGGTCTTCCGTGTTTTCGCGGAAGGTGACGATGTCGACGTTAGGGAAGGGCGTCGGCACGGCGGCATTCGACTTGGCCGGACGGATGTTGGCGTACAAATCGTATTTGTTGCGCAGCGTGACGTTAAGGGAGCGGAAGCCCTTGCCGACAGGCGTCGTAATAGGCGATTTCAGCAGAACCCGCGTCTTTTCAAAGGAGGCGAAGGCGGCGTCGGGAATGAGAGCGCCGTTCTTTTCGTATTCGGCGGCGCCGACGTTAAAGATTTCATATTCCAGGGGAGCCTTGGCAGCTTTTAAGATGTCCAGGACGGCGTCGGTGATTTCCGGGCCGATGCCGTCGCCTTTAAATACGGTGATGGTTTTCATGTTATCTGTCCTCCATAGGTATATAATCCATTAAATCGCCGACATACTTCGCTGCCGGACGGACGATGCGGTTGTCGTACAGCTTGTGCTCGATGTTGTGGGCCAGCCAGCCGACCATACGGCTGATGACGAACAGGGGCGTGTACAAATCGCGGGGAATGCCCAGCATGTGATAGGCGAAGCCGCTGTAGTAGTCGACGTTGCTGCACATATTCGCGCCTTTTTCTTCGCTCAAGGTCTTCTTGGCGATGCGTTCGAAGCGCGTGTAGAAATTAAAGATATCTTCCATGCCCTTTTCTTTGGCTAACTGGCCGCAGTAGTGGCGCATGATTTCGGCGCGGGGGTCCGACAGGGTGTATACGGCGTGGCCGAAGCCGTATATCAGCTTATCCTGATGGCGGAACTGGCCGCGGAGGATGCGTTCGATGACGTCCTTGATCTGGGCGTCCGTGGCCTTGATGCCGACGGCGTCCATGATGTTTTCCATCATGAGGGACACGCGGACGTTGGCCCCGCCGTGGCGCGGGCCTTTCAGGGCGCCGATGGAGCTGGCCATGCTGGAATAGATGTCCGTATTCGTCGACGAGACGACGACATTCGTAAAGGTCGAGTTCGTACCGCCGCCGTGGTCGGCGTGGAGGAACAGCAGGAGGTCGAGGAGCTGGGCTTCCTTCGGCGTGAAGGCGCTGTCGAGGCGGAGCATGGACAAGATGTTTTCCGCCGTCGAGTAATCCTTGCGCGGATAGTGGATGACCAGGCTCTGCCGGTTGTAATAGTGCACCTTGGACATGTAGGCGTAGACGGCGATGGACGGCAGCTTGCTCATGATGTTGAGGCCCTTGCGCAGGGTCTGGTATACGTCGGTGTTGTCCGGGTCTTCGTCGTAGTTGTACAAGGTGATGAGGGAGTGCTGCAGCTTGTTCATCAGGTTTTTTCCCGGCAGCCGCAGGAGGTTCATTTCCAAAAAGTCGTCGGGCAGGTCGTAATTTTCCTGGAGGACGTTGCAGAAGGCGTCCAGCTCTTCCCGCGTCGGCAAGTAGCCGAACAGGAGGAGGAAGCAGGCTTCTTCGTACAAATAGCCGTTGTAGCGTTCCTTTTTCGCCAAATCGCGGATATCTAAGCCGCGGTAATAGAGGATGCCGTCGCAGTCTACCTTATTTCCTTCGGCGTCGCGCTTATAGCCTACGACGTCGGCAATGCGGGTCAGGCCGACGAGGACGCCTGTGTGGTCTTCGTTGCGCAGGCCGCGCTTTACGCCGTACTTGGAAAACCATTCGCGGGGAATCTGTGTATAATTTTGTGATTTTCCATAGAATTGGGCCAAAAAGATGTTATTGTCCATGTGATTCCTCTCTTTCCGGAAACGAACTGTGCATAGCTTCGTTACTAATTATTCCAGAATATTTATAAAAATGCTTTGTAGAAATAGACGCAGCCATTTTTGCAAAGTATAAGTTATTATAGCATGATTACAGAAAAAAATAAATACGAATAATCGCGGATACCCAGTGGGTAAGGGTAGTCAGGGCCAGAATAATTATGATATAATATGGTGTATGTGAAGATAAAATTTTATATTATGAAATTTATTTACATAAATTTCGACATGAGAAATGTAATGCAGCATCGCACAGATGAAGAGGGGGATTGGACATGATTCAATTATATGAAGGCGGCGCGTACTTAGTGCACGGCTCGGAGCTCGTGCCGGAACGGGAAGCGGCGCGGGTAGAACAGCTTACGGGCAAGGCTCCCGATAAGGACGAAGCCCGCAAGGGGACGATTGCCTATTCGATTTTGCAGGCTCATAATACGTCCGGCTCGATGAACCATTTAAAGATAAAATTCGACGCCATGGCGTCTCACGATATCACCTTTGTCGGCATTATCCAGACGGCAAAGGCTTCAGGTATGGAAACGTTTCCGCTGCCTTACGTGCTGACGAACTGCCACAATTCGCTGTGCGCCGTCGGCGGCACGATCAATGAAGACGACCACGTATTCGGATTGTCGGCGGCTAAGAAATACGGCGGCATCTTCGTACCGCCTCACATCGCCGTCATCCATCAGTACATGCGGGAAAAGATGGCCGGCTGCGGCAAAATGATCATTGGCTCGGACAGCCATACGCGGTACGGCGCGCTGGGGACGATGGCCGTCGGCGAAGGCGGCGGCGAGCTGGTCAAGCAGCTCCTGCGCGATACGTACGACGTCGCCTATCCGGGCGTCGTAGCCGTATACCTGACGGGCAAGCCCAGCCCGGCCGTCGGCCCCCACGACATCGCTATCGCCATCGTCGGCGCCGTCTTTAAGAATGGATATGTAAAGAACAAAGTCATGGAATTCGTCGGCCCCGGCGTGGCGTCGATGAATACGGATTATCGCAACAGCGTCGACGTCATGACGACGGAAACGACGTGCCTGTCGTCGGTATGGCGCACCGACGACGATACGAAGGCTTACCTGACCCAGCACGGCCGGCCTCAGGATTACAAGGAACTCAATCCGGCCGACGTCGCCTACTATGACGGCGTCATTTACGTCGATTTGAGCAAAATCAAGCCGATGATCGCCATGCCCATGCATCCGAGCAACGCCTTTACCATCGACGAGCTCAACGCCAATCTGGCTGATATCCTTCATGAAACGGAAGAAAGCATCAACGGCCGCATGAGCAATCCCGACCTCCATTACAGCCTGATGGATAAGATTGCCGACGGCAAATTCCACGTCCAGCAGGGCGTCATTGCCGGATGCGCCGGCGGCAACTACGGCAACGTCATGGCCGCCGCTCATATTTTGAAGAACGCTTCCTGCGGCGACGGCGTCTTTACCCTTGACGTCTACCCGTCGTCCCAGCCCGTGTACATGGACTTAGTCCGCAAGGGCGCCGTGGCCGATCTTCTGGCCGCCGGGGCGATATTCAAGACGGCCTTCTGCGGCCCCTGCTTCGGCGCAGGCGATACGCCGGCGAACAACGCCTTCAGCATCCGCCATACGACGCGCAACTTCCCGAACCGCGAAGGCTCGAAGCCGGGCAGCGGCCAGTTCTCCGCCGTAGCCCTCATGGATGCCCGTTCCATCGCGGCGACGGCGGCCAACGGCGGCGTCCTCACGTCGGCCGAAGGCTACATGGACGATTATACAGAACCGCCTTACGACTATGACAACTCGTCCTATGCGTCGCGCGTATACCAGGGCTTCGGCCAGGCCGACGGCGAAGCGGCTCTCGTATACGGGCCGAACATCAAAGACTGGCCGGATATGGAAGCCTTGGCCGACAACATCCTGGTCAAGGTCTGCTCGAAGATCATGGATCCCGTGACGACGACAGACGAACTGATTCCGTCGGGCGAAACGTCGTCGTACCGCTCCAATCCGCTGGGACTGGCTGAATTCACCTTGTCCCGCCGCGACCCGGAATACGTCGGCCGGGCCAAGGCAGTCGACGCGGCAGAACGGGCCCGCATAGCCGGACAATGCCCGGCCTCTGTCGACAAGGAGCTGAAAGACGTCTTTGCCAAGCTGAAAGAGACATTTGCCGACGCCGATATGGCGGCGACGGAAATCGGCAGCATGATTTACTGCGTCAAGCCCGGCGACGGCTCGGCCCGCGAACAGGCGGCCAGCTGCCAGCGCGTCCTCGGCGGCCTGGCCAATATCTGCCGGGAATATGCGACGAAGCGCTACCGCTCCAACGTCATCAACTGGGGCATGCTGCCCTTCCAGATGAAGGACGACCCGTTCTTTGAAGTCGGCGATTACATCTATATCCCCAACGTCAAGGCAGCCCTCGACGGCGACATGAAGGACATCAAGGCCTACGTCGTCGGCAAAGAACTTCAGGAAATTTCCCTGTACATCGCGGATATGACCGACGCGGAAAAAGAAATCGTCAAAGCCGGCAGCCTCATCAATTTCAACCGCAATAGACAAAAGGCGTAATTGGCGGAATATTCGTTGACGAATGACGAATCGCTTGCTATACTAAATGTGTAAAAGGGCATGGTTAATTTCCATTAGCACAGCAAAAAACGAAAATCCCCTAGCGGCAACTAGGGGATTTTCTATTCCATTTCAGAGGCGGCTTAGACCTCAGGATGACTACCGGCTACTTTCCGTCCATCCATTTACAGATATAGTGGCATACTATACCTGCCGCGAGGGAAATCATAAAAGGCATGATTATATCCATTAGCACACCTCCTTCCTTCTACCAGTATGGAGGCGGTAGCGCATGTATTATATCATGCCGTTATGAGATTGAAAAGCGGCGTATTTAGATAGGCTATGCTGTATAAGCATCATAAAGACAGCAGGCAGGGAACGGGATTCTCTGCCTGCTGTTTTTACATTTTACTATGGCGTACGTATTATTTTAAGATGACCTTGGCGACTTGTTCTGCTGCCAGCTTGTAGCCGTTTGGTTCTGCTTCGAGCATGTTGAGGTACATATAGGACAGCTGCGCGCCGACGTAGTTGCGGAAATGGTTGAAGGCTGCTCCTTCCAGGTCGGCCTGGCTCATGCCGTATTCCTGATAGGCGATTTTTTTGAGGAGCAGGACCGTTTTCTGGGCCGCCGGCGACGACAGTACCCAGTCGTGGTCGCCGAGGTGGACGATGTAGCCTTCCTGATGGTGAGGATTGGGAATCGTCTGGCCGTCTTTGCCGACGAGGCCGTAGGCGACGGGGTCTTTGCCGGCGATGATAGCGGCGGCTTTCAGCCAGCCTGCGACGTCGGCTTCTTCTTTCTTCGACGTCGGCGCGCCGTGGGCACAGGCCTGGGCGACGACTTCTTCTGCCGGAAAACCGCGGTAGATGACTTCTGCCAGCGCCAGGGCGTGGTGCGCTCCCTGACCGGCAATGGGATATTCCGTCAGGGACGAGCCGTCGGCGTTCCACTGGAAGACGAAGGGCTTGGAAATGTCGTGCAGAGCCTGAGCGGCGATGGCGATATCCTTGTTGACGGAGTAGTAAAAGACTTCCTCATAGGTTCGGCAGATGTAATCCGTAATGTGCATGTTGCAGCTCGTATGGGTAGCCAGCCCGCCCGGATAGGGATGGTGGCTGCCGTAGCCGCTGCCGGGAGCCGTCTTGAATTTCTGCACGGCGCCGTTAAAGGGCGGCAGTATGTGCTTTTCGTCGATTTTCGACGTGTCGATTAAGTTCTGGGCGGCCAATGCGGCATAGAGGCGGCTGCGGGATGCGGCGGACGAATATTCCTGCATAAAGGTCGGCGTCGGGTCGTTGAGGAGACGGACGACGGCCTGGCGGAGGCTTCCGTTTTCAATCGTATTGGATAATCTCAGGATGTCGTCGAAGGATTTTTGTACCAGCGGCGAAGCGTTGGCGGCTGCGACGGCGTTTTTGGGAATGTCTTTAAATGCGACGGGCTTCAGCGTCCGCTTCGGATTGTCGAGTTCCCGGGCGAAGGAAAAGGACGGCATGGAAAACATGGCCGCTCCCAATGCGGCTCCGCCGGCGAGCTTTAAAAAGCTGCGGCGCGATACGGTATGTTCAGATGACGGCGTTGACATAGTGTGATTCCTCCTTAAAGGCCTTTTCAATTTACCGTTAGTATAGTTTCCTTTTGTATATATTTTGTGAACATACCGTAAAGGTATTGTATGGAATGAAGGGCCGGTGAAATTTTACAAAAAGAACAGGCCGATTTTACGAAAGGGCTATGAAACTTTGCTACAGTAAGGCCAAAGGAGGCGCAGTCTATGTTAGGATTAGGTTTTCCGGAATTGGCGTTGATTTTAGTGATCGGACTGGTCGTATTCGGGCCGGGAAAGCTGCCGTCTGTCGGCGGCGCACTGGGCAAGAGCCTGCGGGAGTTTAAAACGGCCGTTCGCGATGGAGAAGAAACTAAGGAGCCGGCATCTGCCGATACGTTTCATGAGGCCAAGGCGGGCAATAAATAATATTGCCGTATAGGCGCAAATTCTTTATAACAACAATCCCTGTCGGCTGGCAGGGATTGTTTGTCATTTACTTGCTTGCAAGTTTTTGTTTTGCAGCGTTCTGGCCGTAAAGGACATAATACAGTACGGCGCAGCACGCTAGCAGCACGGCCAGCGCCGCGTACATGACGCAAAAACCGGCATAGGGGAGCAGCGCACCTAAAACCAGAGGGCCTGCGCCGACGCTGAGATCCATGAAGACGAAAAACGTCGACGTCGCCAGGCCCATGCGGCCGCGAGGGGCCAAGCCGATAATGATGGCTTGAGAACAGGACATATACGTCCCATATCCCAGCCCCATCAGCGCGGCGGCGCCCAGCAGCATCCAGCCGGACGTCGACAGGCTGATGAAGTACAGGCTCAGGGCAAAGAATATAAATGCCGGGTACATGACGAAATTCGCGCCGCGGCTGTCGAACCATCGTCCTGTAAAAGGCCGGGAGCATACGGTGAACAGGGCATAGACGAGGAAAAAATATTTGCTGCTGGCAAGGAGATCCGCTTCTTTGGCAAAGGACGCCATAAAACCTAATATGGCGGCGAACCCCAAGTTGACGAGGAGGGTGAGAAACGCGACGGGAAGAGCCGTCGGCTCTATGAAGTTTTGCAGGGACAGATAGGAGCGAGGCTGTTCGGAGACAGACGGCTCATGGTCCTCCGCCGGTACATGGAGCAGGGCTGTCGCCGCGAAGGCCAGTATCAGGAGGGCGCTGCCGGCGACGAGGTGCGCCATGATCGTCCCCGTCGTAGATGACGACAGGCCGAAGCCGACGCCCTGGACGAAACGGGCTGCGTAGAGGAGATACAGGCTGTGGATTCCTATGTTCAGGAGAGAGGCTGCTAAAAAGAGGAACAGGCCGATATATAAGGAGCGTTTCAGGCCGATTCGTTCGATACATCCGCCCAGAAACAGGCGGGCAAATAAGGTTCCTAAAATAAAGATGCCGCAGGCCAATCCCGCTTCTGCCAGCGAAGCGTGAAGCGCCGTCGCCGCGTAGTCGGCTATAACGACCATCGTCATATAATACGATTGGTTTACGACGAAGCAAACGATGCAGTTCAGGATAAAATCTTTGGTCCAGATGGCCGAAGTATTCATGACGTGTTATCCTTTTCTATTATTGTACAACTAGTTGTATATAGGAGCGAAAAAAACGACATCATACGTTGTCGTTTATTTTCAGGAGTAAGGAAAGGAGCTGGTCTTTTTCCTCTTCCGACAATCCCTTTAAAAGCTGGCATCCTACGTTTGTGCCGAGATGTTTGAGGTCATGGCACGTCGTCCGGCCTTTTTCCGTGAGATACACTTGCTTGAAGCGGCCGTCTTCTTCCGAGACGACGACGTAGAGCAATTCTTTCCGCTTCATCCGTTCGACGAGATTCCGCGCCGCCTGATGGGTAATGCGCAGGTGCTCTTTTAAATCGATGATGGAACGGCCCGGGCAGTTGTCAAAATAAAGCAGCGCTTCTGATTGATTGGCCGTCAGATCGAAGGGGATCAAATCCTTGTCGCGGCCGTTGCTGATTTTATTGCCGATGCGCAGGATTTGGCGTTCGATGATGAAGTTTTTGTCTTTCATGAGGTATCCTTTCCCGATTATACAATGAGTTGTATAGTTTTATTTTATATACTTTTTTTAGTTTGTCAAATACCGGCGGCAGGGATAGGCGGCGTTATTCGAGGAAGAGCCGCGTCTGAGGCGGTATGCCCTTGGCCGGCGACGCGCCGTAATATTTTTTCCAGGCCCGGTAAAAGGTGGAATACTGCTTAAAGCCGCTGTCGTAGCATACCTCCGTCAGGGGGCGGTCCTGCTGCATGAGGGAGCGGGCCAGGAGGAGGCGTTTGATGGTAATGTATTGGCCCAGGGAATAGCCCGTCTCTTCCTTGAAGAGGTGCATGAGGTAGTCCGGGCTGATGCAGAGCTGTTCGGCCAAAACCGGTACGGACAGCTCGCTCCGCAGGTGCTCGTTGATGTAGGTCAGGAGGCGCTGTATCTTTTCGTTTTGCCGTCCCGTCTTGACGTAGCCGATGTGCCGCTCCTGAATAGATTGGGCCAAATAGATGAGAAACTCCAGAAACAGAGTTTCCTTCAACACGGCATGATGGGCGCAGGCTTCGGCGCAGCAGACCTGGCGGAGGCGGCACGACGCGCCGTAGAGGCTGCCCGCTTCCTGAGGCTGGCGCAAAATAGGCGACGCCGTCTGGAACAGGGCCGACAGGTCGCAGCCGCGCTGCCTGTAGGACTCAATGTACGCCGGCGAAATATAGGCGATGATGCGCTCATACGTATGGGTTCCGCCGACGACGGGGCGGTGCATCTGCCCGGCCGGCACGACGACGATGTCGTAGGGCTGGAGCCGGTACGATTTCCCTTCGATTTCATAGGTTACGTCGCCCTGAAAGAACAGCATGACCTTGTCGAATTCGTGATAATGGACGGGACAGGCCCAGTCTCTTTTGTCCGATACGTAAAACAGCTTCAGGGGCTCCGTCAGGTAGCCCGTTTTTTCATACACATGCGTCGCCTCCGATCGTTACAGCAGGATTTGCAATAAGTATAGCATGATTTTACTATACTTGCTATTTTCAGTTATTGTATAATAGCTATGGTAAGGCGCATGATAGATTTCCTATAAGGAGGATATACAGATGAAATTCGTTAAAATGCATGGATTAGGAAACGATTTCGTATTTTTTGAAGATAAGGAAGGCGCAAACAAGGATTTTTCCGAATTGGCCGTAAAACTGTGCGACCGCCATACAGGCGTCGGCGCCGACGGCATCATCGTCATCGTGCCCAGCGATAAGGCCGACGTGCGGATGCGCATCATCAACGCCGACGGCAGCGAAGCGGAAATGTGCGGCAACGGCATCCGCTGCTTCGCAAAATACGTCTACGACAACGGCATCATTACGAAGGACGAATTTTCCGTCGAAACCCTGGCCGGCATTATGAAGCCGAAGGTCACTGTCGGCGAAGACGGCAAGGTCAGCCTGGTAACGATCAACATGGGCAAGCCCTTTACGGACCGGGCCCAGATCCCCATGGAAGGGCCGGCCGGTCCTGTCGTCGACGAACCGATTGAAATCGACGGCAAGACCTACAAGATTACCAGCCTGCTCATGGGCGTGCCCCACACGATGACCTACGTCCGCGACGTAGACGCCGTTCCGCTCCATGAACTGGGGCCGAAGTTTGAAACGTACAAGGCCTTCCCGCGGAAGACTAACATGAACTTCGTCCAGGTTATCGACAACCATACGATTAAAGTCCATACGTGGGAACGGGGCGCCGGCGCGACCCTGGCCTGCGGCACCGGCTCCTGCGCCTGCGCCGTCGGTTCGTACCTGAACGGCTTTACGGGGCGGAGCGTCGACGTGCAGCTGTACCTCGGCACGCTCCACATCGAATACAGCGAAGAAGACGGCAACGTATACATGACCGGCCCGGCTGCCGTGACCTTTACGGGTGAATGGCTGGGATAAAGGCCTCGCTGAACGAAATACAGGGAAAAACGCAGAAAGATGTGCAGTACAGGAAAAATATTCCTGATATTGCACATCTTTTTTACATAATACAGGCCGAAGCTTTACAATGACGTGGGTATAATAATACCGTACTAGTGAGGAGGAGACCTGATGAAACAGATTTTAATTTCGTCTACCTTGTTATGGAATCTTTCGCTGCGCGACATGTTCCGCCAGGTCTATGAACTCGGCTTGGGCGGCTTGGAAATGTGGGCCCAGCACTTTTACTGCCAGCAGTATGACGAAGGCGAATACCGGCGGCTGTCGCAGAAATATCCCCTGCATACCGTCGTTCACAGCTGCAGCTGGGATTTGAACCTGTCGTCTATGAACCAGGCCGTACGGCAGGCGTCTGTAGAGGAAGTCATCGCGTCGATGGAATTTGCCAAGCGCGTCGGAGCCAGGGAAGTGACGGTTCACCCCGGCCATATGACGATGCCCTGCTGGCGTCGGGAAAGCGCCCTGCTCATGCACGAGTCCCTGCAGAAAATCGCCGACGCGTCGTACCGGCTGAACATGCCCGTCTCGCTGGAAATCATGGAAAAGACGAAGAAGGAATTTGTAACTGATATAGAATCCATGAAGGAAGTTACAGGCGACCTCTTTTCTTTCTTCACCTATACCCTGGACATCGCTCACTGCGAAAGCCCTGACGAAGGGCTGGATATCCTGCGGCGCGTCGACACCGTGTCCAAGCTTCACATCAGCAACCGTATCGGCGGCTTATACCATACGCCCCTGTACGACGGGGATTTTGATTTCACAGAACTACTTCCTGCGCTGCGTTCTTACCATCTTCCCATGGTTTTGGAAGGCTATGACCCGCAGGGCGGTTTGGACGTATTTTACCGCAATGTCGAATTTTTGCAAGAACATCTCATGCAGCTTCAATGCCGCATTTCTTAATATATCTTCTTCCCTTTGTTCAGGCCTTGCCCCGGCAAGGTCTTTTTATGTTTTTCGTCTACTCGTTCAAGATAGAAGAATAATAGTCTTCCGGGCCATATTTGTTGTCGCCGTCGGAAGGGCGGAGGAGCCAGATAAACAAGACGAGGCCGCCGAGGAGGGGAATCAGGCTGATGAGCTGCCACCAGCCCGATTTGCCGATGTCGTGGAGGCGGCGGGCGTTTAAAGCAGCCGACACAAAAAATACGGTCAGGCCGGTGACGAGGTACAGGACGAGAAAGGCGTCGGCCAGGACGGCCCCGTTCAGAGCCGTGCGGGAAACGCCGGCGATGAAGAACAGAAAGATCGCGTAGAGTATGCTGAAGACGGCGTAGTAACTCAGCCACAGTGCAGCGACGCCAAGCCAGAACTCCTTGCGGGACGAGCGGCCGGAAAAGGAAAACTTCCGTTTCCAGAGAATTACAGCGGCGTCTTTTAAAGTCATCTTGTATATGGTCATGAATAGGCCTCCCTTGGTATGCCAGAACGGCGGGCATAATACTGGATTATTTATATCGCTTATTATACTGGATAAGAGAGAATAATACTATAGATATGATAAAATAATATAATTAATGCATAAATTTATTTTATTTAAAAAGACTATATCTTAGGATTGCAGAAGGCAGACGGCGTCAATTTCCTTTTATCGGCGTCATTGTATTGCTGTGTTTTCACCGTAATGCAGAGCTATTACGGCCTGATAACACGCTGTGACCATACAAAGAACGGCTTAGGAACGCCCTTTACGGGCGAGTCAGGTCCGTCGCGTTACGCGTAACGTCTTATATTATCTATCTAGTTCTTAGTTTATATAGACGTGACGTGATGTGTTTTATAAAAAAAAAGTCAAAAAGTCAAAATGAAGTGTTGACAAGGGGGAAAAACAGGTATATAGTATAGCTGTAATCGGAAAGAGGTTACAGACAGACATATAAAAGTCAAAAGAGCAATCAAGTAATTGCATCTCATTAGGTATTTTAGAAAGAAGGGTTTTATGATGAGAAGCTTATTCCCGATTGTAACAAATAACGATTTAGTATTTCCTGATAATTTTGTCAATCATTTCTTCGGCGATTTTATGAAGCCGTTCGACAGTTCCTACAGCGTTCCGAAAGTCGACGTAGAAGACAAAGAAAACGAATACGTCTTGACGACGGACTTGCCGGGCATGGCCAAGGAAGATATCAAACTGACCTACGATAAGGATATCCTGACCATTTCGGCCCGTCATGAAGAAAAGAAAGATGAAAAAGACGAAAAGAAAAACTATATCCGCAAAGAACGGACGAGTCAGTCCTTCTGCCGCCAGTTCCAGGTCAGCGGCGTTCAGAAAGACCATATTCAAGCATCTTTTGCCAACGGCGTGCTGACCGTTACCTTGCCGAAGGAAACGACGAAACAGGTCGAAGCGGCCAAGACGATTGAAATTCAGTAATATATCATGTGTTTTACAACCCCGTGACTCTATCCAACGAGGCTTACGAAAGAAGGTTTTTATTATGAAAAGCTTATTCCCGATTGTAACGAACAGCGACGCAGTATTTCCGACGAACTTTGTCGACCGTTTCTTCGGCGATTTCATGAAACCTTTCGAAGGCTCGTACAACATTCCGAGAGTCGATATTGAAGACAAAGGAAACGAATACGTATTGACGACAGATCTGCCCGGCGTCGCCAAAGAAGACATTTCCCTGACCTATGACGACGACGTGCTCACCTTGTCGGCCCGTCATGAAGAAACAAAGGACGAACAAGACGACCAGAAGAACTATATCTATAAAGAACGGTCAAGCAGCTCCTTCTGCCGCAGCTTCCCTGTCAGCGGCATTCGGAAGGACGGCATCCAGGCCTCCTTTGCCGACGGCGTATTGACCGTCACCTTGCCGAAGGAAACGCCGCAGCCGGCCGAATCGGTTCATACGATCGACATTCAGTAATCCATTTCCCATTCCTATAGAAGCATAACTCATATCCCCCTTTTGACATCCGTCAGATTTTCTCCGCTGAAAGTCTGGCGGATTTTTTGTGCATGAAATTCGGCAGTTTTTTTCTAACATAACGAGAAGCCCCGCTGGTCTCGACAGTGGAGAGCAGCGGGGCGTTTGTCGGCCTATTTATATTTCTTTTGGGCCATATTGATTGTCTTGGTCTGATGGGCGGACGAACCAGAAGAAGAGAATGAATCCGCCGATGACGGGGATGAGGGACAGCAGCTGCCACCAGCCGGATTTTCCGATGTCGTGAAGCCGGCGGGCATTGAGCGTAAGCGCGGCTACGAAAAAAGCGATGCTCAAGAAGCACGCGACGATGACGAACGTACCGGACATGGCGGCGGATATCGTTTCGGCTGTCGCCGTAGAAGATAGAGCGGCCGCAACCGCTGAAACGGCTGCCAGCAGAAAGAATGCAGCGTATGCGACGATATATAAGACGGCGATAGACAGCCAGTATTCGCTGCGCGACGAGCGGCCGGCAAAAGAAAATTTTTGTTCCCATAGACGTTTCGCCGCGTCCCGCAGCGTCATATCCGATGTGTTCATAGGCATTGCCTCCTTTTCAAAACGATATAGAGTATTTATATACAGTATACAAGAGGATGATAGAAAAAGACAAGAGAGTGCCGGCGTTTTATCCGGCCGCGAAGCGAAGCATTTTGAAATTCGGACGAAACGCGCGCAATCGTGTGGTATAATATAAAAATACAAACGTTATTTTTATAGCAAAGGTATGGAATCACATGAAATTTACGCAGGATATTCAAATCGGGTATTTCGTGAAGCGGCCGAACCGTTTTATCGCCTATGTAGAAATCAACGGAACCGTAGAGGTCTGCCATATGCCCAATCCCGGACGCATGTGGGAGCTGCTGTTTCCCGGCGCCGCCGTATACGTGCGCCATGTCGGCAAGACGGAGCGCAAGACGGCGTACGACGTCGTCGGAATCGAACGGGACGGCGTGCCCATCTTGCTGGATACGCAGTACAACAACGACATCGCGGCAAAACTCATCCAGGAGCATCGCATTCCCGGCTGGGAAGAGTGGAGCCTGCTGCGGCGGGAAGTGACCGTAGGCGACAGCCGTTTCGATCTGCTCCTTCACAAGGGGAAGGAGCTGTTTTATTTAGAGGTCAAGTCGTGCACCTTGTTTGGAAAATCGGGAGCTATGTTTCCCGATGCCGTGACGGAACGGGGCCGGAAGCATATTGCAGAATTGGCGGCCATGCACGACGACGGCTATCATACGGGCGTGCTGTTCCTCGTCCATTGGGACCGGGCCCGCTGGTTCCTGCCCGATTACCATACGGATACGGACTTTGCCGCCACGTTTATGGAATGCGCGCCGAAGCTGGACTGGAAGGCCTTTTCCCTGCGGTGGACGGCGGAGTTTTCCCAGCCGGAGCCGGTCCGGCTCTTGTCGTATCCCGAAGAGGTGCTGCGGCGGGAAAATCACGACTGCGGCGATTATATGCTCGTCATGTACTTGCCTGAGGGCCGGGACATCGAGGTCGGCGCAAAGGGATCCATTTCCTTTCTTCAGGGGTATTACGTGTACGTCGGCTCGGCCAAAAAGAATCTGGCGTCCCGTCTGGCCCGCCATACGAGAAAGCGCAAGAAAATGCATTGGCATATCGACTACCTGCGCCGATACGCCGGCGTGACGGCCGTCCTGCCCGTCCGAACAGCCGACGACCTGGAGCACAAGCTGGCCGCGGCCGTCGGGGCGATTTCCCATTGGCAGATACAGGACTTCGGCTGCACCGACTGCAGTTGTCCGTCTCATTTGTTCGGCTTTCACGACAATCCCATCCACCGCCGCGATTTCATGCAGCTCGTCGAGGACTTCCGCATGAACCGCCTGGAGTCCCTAATAGGGCGGTAAAGGCCGTTTTTAAATTCTTTGTGACAATTCTGTTGCGAATATATCCCCTCAAAATATATTTATGGTATAATAAGGATGTTATTTAAAAACGAAGGAGGGTATTCGTTCATGGACAGACAAGAAGCGCTGCAGCTGCTGCGCAAATATAACGGCGAGCCGTTTCATATTATGCATGCCCTGACGGTGGAAGGCGTCATGCGCTGGTATGCCAGGGAACTCGGCTACGGCGACGAAGAAGATTTTTGGGGCTTAGTCGGCTTGCTGCACGATATTGATTTTGAAAAATATCCCGAGCAGCACTGCAAAAAAGCGCCGGAGCTCTTGAAGGAAATCGACGCCGACGACAGATTCATCCACGCCGTCGTATGTCACGGCGGATGCGGCCTGTGCGTAGACGACGTGCCGGAGCATGAAATGGAAAAGGTATTGTTCGCGTCCGACGAATTGACCGGCCTCATTTGGGCCGCCGCCAAGATGCGGCCGTCTAAGAGTACCCAGGACATGGAAGTCAAGAGCCTGAAGAAAAAATTCAAGGACAAGAGCTTCGCTGCCGGCTGCTCCCGCGACGTCATCAAGATGGGCGCGGAACTGCTGGGATGGGAGCTTCCCGATTTATTTGAAAAGACGATTTTAGCTATGCGCTCCTGCGAGGACTCGGTGCGCAGCGAATGCTTCGCGCTGACCGGCGTAAGAGAATAATAAAACAATAATTATACAATGAGTTATGAGGAGGAATGAATCATGAAAAAAGCAATCGCGACGGCCCTTATGGCCGCTATGATGACAGTAGGTACAGTAGGCGCGTCCTTCGCTGCCGGCTTGGGCACCATCGACATGGCAGCCCTGCTGCAGAAGCATCCGAACTACCCGAAGGCCATGGCTCAGTGGCGCAGCGACGTAGAAAAAGCCCAGAAGGATTTCCAGGATCAGGTAAAGAAGGAAAAAGACCCGAAGGCTCAGCAGGAATTGGCGCAGAAATTCAACGTTCAGCTGAACAAGCAGCGCATCGAGCTGTTCACGCCGCTGGAAAAGGATATTCTGGAAAAGACGAAGGCTGTTAAGCAGGAAAAAGGCTTGGATTACGTCGTATTGAACGGCTCCGTCGTAGACGGTCAGGGTCAGGACATTACGAACGACGTCGCCGCCAAGTTGAAATAAGCATACAGGCAAGACAATCGGCTGAAGCGTTTTCAGCCGATTTTTTTTGTCGTGCTGCGCTACAAAAGCATGCAAAATGCGGCAATCCGGCAGAGGGAAGAATCTGCCGGATTGCCGCGTGTCATAATGTTAGATGGAGAGTTTATGGATTATCAATTATTTACGACGGAACAAGCCTCCGGAAATGACCAGTTTCTGGATTTCGTTTGTGCCTTCGTAAATTTGGGTGATTTTTGCGTCGCGCATCATGCGTTCTACATGATATTCGTGCATGTAGCCGTTGCCGCCGAGCATCTGGACGCATTCCGTCGTGACCTTCATGGCGACGTCGGTGCAGGTGAGCTTTGCTACGGCTGCGGCTGTCGTGAAGGGTTTGCCTTCTTCTTTCAGGCAGGCCGCCTTGTAGAGGACGAGCTTGGCCTTTTCGATGTCGGCGTAGAGCTCGGCCATTTTGAATGCCAGGTACTGCTGCTTGAACAGGGGCTTGCCGAACTGTTCCCGTTCCTGGAGGTATTTGACGGCGATGTCGAAGGCTCCTTCGGCGATGCCGAGAGCCTGGGCGCCGACGCCGATGCGGCCGCCGTCGAGGGTTTTCATGGCCAGTTTAAAGCCTTCGCCTGGTTTAGCGATCATGCGGTCTGCCGATACGCGGACGTTGGAGAGGACCATTTCAGAAACCTGGGCGGAACGGATGCCCATCTTATTTTCTACCTTGCCGACGTGGAAGCCTTCCATGCCCTTTTCGACGACGAAGGCGCACATGCTCTTCGTGCCGACAGACGGGTCGGTCAGGGCGTAGATGACGGTGTAGTCAGCCAGGGGGCCGTTGGTATTGAAAATCTTCGTGCCGTTGAGAATGTAGTCGTCGCCGTCCTTCGTGGCAATGGTCTTCTGTCCTGCCGCGTCGGAGCCGGCCGAGGCTTCGGTGAGGCCGAAGGAGCCGATGGCTTTGCCGCTGGCGATAGGAGAGAGGAAGCGTTTTTTCTGTTCGTCCGTAGCGGAGGAATACATGACGCTGCCGCCGTATAAGGACGTATTGACGGAAAAACCGATACCGAAGGAGGAATCGACTTTAGAAACTTCTTCGACGGCTAAGATATACGGGAGGTAGCCTACGTCCGTGCCGCCGAATTCTTTCGGATAGCAGAGACCGAACATTCCCATGGCGCCGAATTCCTTAAAGGCTTCTACGGGGAATACCTGCTGTTCATCCCGTTCGAGTACGCCGGGAGCTAAGCGCTGGGCCGTAAATTCGCGAACCTGATCGACGATTTGCTGCTGTTGTTCTGTCAAATTGAAATTCATAGTGCGTCCACTCCTTCTGGTAACGGTAATATATTTAAAATTAAAATACAAGCGGATTCGGTATGTCCCTAGTTCGGGAGCCTGTACGGCGTCGCTTTTTTAAATGACGACGTTTTGGTTGGCCAGGATGCCGCTGAGGAATTTTTCATACTCCGTTTCTTTGCTTACTTTGGTGTTGACAGGAGTCAGGCTCTTAGAAGTAAATTTGCGGATGAGTTTGCATGTGTTTTTTTGTTCAAACGAAAACTTTGTCATAATGGAGTCACTCCTTTGGTAGATGAATTAAATTATACTTTGTGGAAATAATTCGTAATAAGAATTATTATGGTCACATAATATCACAGGAAAAACAGAAGGTCAAGAAATTTGACTAAATTGCATAGAAAATAATTTGTAATACGAAACATTAATAATAAAAAATACCGCTATCCATGAATCGACCATGAGATAACGGTATTCGATATGACGTGTTACATGTCGTGCTGGTGGATGATGCGTTTGATATAGCCGATAAATTCCTCTCGTTCCTGCGGCGAAAAATCACGAAGGACCAAATCGTTCAGTTCGTCTATCGTTTTCATCACCGGTTCTTTTAAAGCCATGCCTTCCTTTGTCGCCTTGACTGTAATGCTGCGGCGGTTATTGGGATTGAGGACGCGGTCGATGAGGCCGCGCTTCTGCATCCGGTCCAATACGCCGGAAATCGTAGAGTTTTCTACGCGGAGGATCGTAGCGATTTCCTTCGGCGACAAGGTTTCATCCTTCCAAAGACAGGCCAATACTCCGTATTGTCCCGGAGTGATGCCGTATTTGGACAAACTTTCGGAAAAGGTGAGAAATACTTCATGCTGGGCTACAGTAAGTAGAAAATTAATGCAGTTCACATACTCCACGGTGACGCTTCCTTTCTGTGTTTTATTTCGTATTCCTAACTAATGTATAGTTTACCATATTTTATGCTTCCTTACTATAACAAATGGGGAATTTGTGAAAAAATTATCAGACTATAAAGGGCTGAGTAAAAAATTATCCCCATTTGCTGTCGGACCTGTAAATTTGTAGCATTTCTTTCCAAGATGACGTATAATTAGGACAACATACATCTTGCCGCGGTAAAGGAGATTGTAAGCGGATATACTATGAGACAAAAAAAGATTTTTGGATTCGATTATACCGACAACGAGTACGTGAAGCTGTTCATGTACTTGCTCGTCGGCGGTTCGGCGGCCTTGTTTGAATGGGCTATGTTTTACGTGCTGTTTCAGACGCTGAGGGGACTGAGCGTATTTGCCTATCAGACGCAGGCTGTCCTGACGGCGACGGCGACGGCCTTCGCCTTGTCTACTTTATATCATTATATATTATGCAACCGCTTCGTCTTTGACAGCGGCAGCCGCTACAAGAAAGGGGCGGAAATTTCCCTGGTGTTCTTGGTCAGCGCCATTGGACTGGGATGGAACCTGCTGCTCATGTGGCTGTTTACATCGCCGTCTCTCCTGGGGCTGCCTCCCATGGTTTCCAAAATCATGGCCAGCGCCATTGTAACGGTGTGGAACTACGTATCGCGCAAGAAGTGGATATTTTCATAAAAAAGGGGCGAGGGATTATGGAACGAAACGAACGAGTCATGGAACTGCTGCGGCAGATGATCGCTATCGACAGCGAGACCGATACGGACAAGGAACGGGATATGGAACGATACCTGCAGAAAACCCTGTCGGAGATGGAACACGTGACGAGCGGCATGATTCACATTCCCGATGACGTGCACGACCGTTCCGTCGTGTACGGCTTTGTGCAGGGACGCAAAAAGGACACGGTTATCTTCTTAAATCATCACGACGTCGTCGGCGTAGACCCGTACGGCATCCTGCGCGACGAGGCCTTTTCTCCCGACGCGCTGCTGGATGATTTGCTGAAATACGAGACGAACGAGGAGGTACTTCATGATTTGCAGAGCGGCCAATGGCTCGTCGGCCGCGGCTCCTGCGACATGAAGGGCGGTGCGGCGGCCCAGCTGGCCGTCTTTGAAGCCTATGCGGCTCATCCGGGCGAGGCCAGCTTGCTGTACATTTCCCTGCCTGACGAGGAATCCTATTCGGCGGGGATGCGGGCCGCCGTCACGGTCCTGAAGGAGCTGCGCGCGTCTTACGGCTTGACGTACCGGGTACTGGTCAACAGCGAGCCGAATGAAATGGCCGACGGCAAGCTCGTGTCGTATACGGGTTCCGTGGGCAAACTCCTGCCCGTCGTCGTCGTACAGGGGAAATCGGTCCATATTGGAAATTACCAGCAAGGCGTCAATCCCATCGGCGTCATGTCCCAGATTATCGCCGAAACAGAGGGCGACATGTCCCTGGCCGATTCGTGGGGCGAAGAATCGACGCCGCCGCCGGCGTGGATTTACCTCCGCGACCGCAAGGAGCATTACGACGTGTCGCTGCCTCAGCGGGCTGCAGCATGCGCTAATTTCATGACCTACCAGAAGACGCCGGAAGACGTCATGTACCTGCTGATGAACGCGGCCCGCCACGCCGTGGAAAAGATGCTGAGCCGCGTCGATTCTGCTCAGTCGATGGAAGTCATCAGCGGGGCGGAGCTGCTCAAGCGGGCCTCGGCCTATCCGGGCTTCGACGTATTCTATGAGACCGTCAAGAACAACTGCTTTGTGGCCCTGCAGAAGGGGGAAAGCACCTACGCCCAGGAAACGATACGCCTTATCGAAGAAACTATCAATTTTACGGGCATGACGGAGCCCCTCGTAGTCATCGCCTTCGTGCCGCCGTATTATCCGGCGGCGGACAGCACCATGCTGCAGGACGAACGGTTCGACGGCTTGCTGCGGGAAATCGGCGGGATGACGGATATTACCTTCAAGCACTATTTCAACGGCATATCGGACTGCAGCTACTGCTGCGTCGCCCCCGATTTGAACGAATATATACTGGAAGACAACCTGCTCCTGTGGGGCAAGGCCTACAGCTTCGACTTCTCGGCCATGGCGGAAATGCAGATTCCCTTCATCCTCCTGGGCCCGTGGGGAAAAGACCTGCACGAACGGACGGAACGCGTTCACATCGGCAGCGTGTCGAAGGAACTGCCGGCGATGCTGGAACGGATTGTGTCCTACGTCGGCGAGACGGCAGCAGAATAGTATCTGGCGCGGCACATGCGTTTTTATATCTTTATATTTAATGGACGAATCCCCTTGCAGGATCTGACTGCGAGGGGGCTCCGACGTTATATATGTTGAGGTTGGGCTTGATGCTAAGTACGTTCTATGCAGCTATTTGAAAATGTAAGATGTCATTGCGCTTGCCTTGATATTGTTCAGTAGTATCAAACTGATTATGCTAATACAAAAAGCCCTGTCCGGTGTGAGCCGGGCAGGGCTTTGATGTTGATGAGGTTGTCGTATTTAGAATTTAAAGGATGCGTTGGCCATCCAGACGTTGTTTTTGACGTTGTCGCTCTTCTGGTAGGCATAGCCGATGCCGAAGGAGAAGGTATTCCAGTCGGCGGTGATGCCGGCTTTGGCTAAGAAGCTTCCCGAATCAGCAGTGTCGAAGGCGATTGTGTCGGCGGCATTACCGTAGGAAATGGTCTGGTCGCCGTTGCGGTCGCCCATGGTCCAGATGTAGCCGGCTCCGATATAAGGGCGCAGCTTCCAGGAGCCGTGGTCGATATCAGCACTGTAGTCCACTCCGACAGGAAGAAGGAAGAGGTTCTGCGTTTCCGAATCGTAATGGATGCCCAGGCTGGATGTATACTGGTCGGTGGTCAGGCGCAGATAGCGGGCGCCGATGTACGGCGTAACCGTACCGGATCCGACTTCGTAATCGCGGAGGGCCTTGACGCCGACGCTCCAGGCTTCTGTATCCGGCTTAGCCGTGACGTGCTGGCCGGCGACGTACTGGGAAATGTCATGGCTGCCGCCGAGGTAGGAGATGTCGCCCAGGAGGGTATAGCCGGGGTTTTCTAACCGTCCGTAGAGGGCGACACCGTAGTATTCAGCGTCGTTCTTGGTGTAGGCTGTGCCGTTGGAGCCGCTGATGTCGCCGTCGGTATAGGAGAAGGCCAGGCCGAGGGCTTTATTCTGAGAGCGGATGATGTCGCCGCCGACGATGACGCCGTTGTACTGGCCGTCGTAATTAGCCGATGTACCAGCCAGGCCGAGGCCGTCTACCGATTCCTTACTGTGCAGATACTGGGCCCAGATGTTTTTATCCTGGGCTGCATTGTGAGCGGCGATAGCGTCGGTAAAGAGATTGGATACCGTATATGTGCTGTGAGCGGCCCCGCCTAATTCGCCGATGTTGACGGCGCTGTTATAGGCGTCTGCTCCTTCTTTTAACAACGGCGTAATAGCCGTATCATTAGCAGTCGTTGCGGCAAGAGCAATAGAATGAGCGGCAAAAGCGCCGAGAGACTTGGCGGCTTCTTCCGCTGATATAGTCATTACAGTTCCATTGGGAGCAAGCGTTAAGAAGGCGTTGTCAAAAGAAGTATTGGCTGCTGTCCAGTTCGTTACGTTCGTAGCGTTGGAAAACAAGTTATATCCGGCAAAAGCGTTGTCAACGATGAGTTTAGCGCCGGCCTCAGCCTTGAAAGTACCGCCATTATTCTGAATAAAGTTGCCCTTCAGCGCATTCACGTCGACGTAAGTCGTCGTCTTGTCGGCGACAGTGACGGTTGCGTTTTTCCCAATAGAGAGAGAACCATTGCTGACGAAATTCGTTTCATGCTTGCCGTCGCCGATGGTCAGCGAGCCTGCATGATTACCATTACCGCTGACAGTTGCCGCGGTTTCCGATCCACTCTGTAAAGATACGGTACCGTTCTTTTGATTGCTTTTTAAGATTAAGTTGCTGGAGTTTACCGTGACGGCCGTATCAGACGAAGTAATATAGACATTGTTACCGCTGATGGAACCAATTATTTCAGGAGCATTGCCCGGTTTAACAGCCTTGCCTTGTAATTGCATAAGGACGCCCTTACCGCCGTTCTCGGCTTGAATGACCACATCCCCATATTTAGAGGAAATATCCAAGGTCGACTTATCGGTAGATCCCCCCTTGCTTATGTTATCTCGCAGCATTACGATGGCGTATCCATCCTGTTGGTCCTTAAGATTCCCTTCAGTAACGACAGAGACTCCTTCGTCGCCATGAATCGTAATAGATGTATTTCCGTGGCCATTATACTTACCGCTCGTATCAAATGATTCTACGGCTACGCCGTATTTTGATGATATATCGATCCTTCCTTCAGCAGTCATCTTTAACCCGGCAGTGACGGAATTATCATTTATGGCGCCGGCCATAACGGCGTTACTTTGAGCTTCAATATGGATGTTGCCGTTGGCCTGAATATCTACAGAAAGATTCTCGGAATTCATCGTGCTCTTTTGAGCCATGATCCCCTGCGCATCTGTATAAATATTTAGATCGTCAATGTTCTGCAATTTTACGACCCCGGATTCCCCATGAATGGCCTGTCCGCCGCCCTTCTCGTCTGTTTTAAATGGATAGTTTTTTGTACCAATATTTACGGTATTTACATTAGAAATGTCGATCGTTGCACTCCCGGTAGCCTCTAATCCATCAGCAGATCCATTGGGATTGAGGAGAGTAAGAGAATCAAGGTTTTTAACGTAAAGTGTTTTACTGCTGTTTACCGTGCTGTTTACCATAAAGACAGCATTTTTATATTTACTATCAGTATCAGTAATAGTGAGATTATGCGCATTGTCGACTTCGCCAGTGATACTAGTTGCATGTATTGGGCCATCGGTCCGATACTCGCTGTCTTTGTCTATCGTAACATCGCCATGTAGCAGTGGTGGCAGTTCAGCAGCAAACGTTTGTACCCCCCCCCCGCACATGGACAGGAAGGTGCTGCTCAAACCGAGCAAAATATAACGGCCTAACATTTTATTTCTTACCATACGAAAACCTCCTAACCATCATAACCATAATATATAAGGTACATGTATGATGCAACATTTGACTTTATTATACTCCTTTTTTTATGATTTTACAAATTTTCTCCAACTTTATTACAATATGGAGAACTTACTTCAAACCCTTGATAAATTTTCTCTTTTACGCTATAATAACATAGCTAACTTAATAAAAGTATTGGTGCGTGGTAATCCGCCGGGGCTTGTGCAATGGAAACCTATGAACCTTGTCAGGTCCGAGAGGAAGCAGCAATAAGTAGTCATTTTCATGTGCCACGAGGAAACCTGGCGGGTTATCATACACGAATACTTTTTGGTTGGTAGAAGCAGCGGTTAGCTGCTTTTTTTCATATCTGGAGAGGACGAGACATGGCATATATCGCATTATACCGTAAGTGGCGGCCCAAAAGCTTTGAAGACGTCGTCGGCCAGTCCCATATTACGGAAACGCTGCAAAAAGCTATCGATACGGATAAAGTGGCGCATGCCTACTTATTTTCCGGCCCCAGGGGGACGGGCAAGACCAGTACGGCTAAAATCTTCGCCCGGGCCATGAACTGCGTCCATGGCCCGACGTCCCATCCCTGCAACGAATGCGAAATATGCCGCCATATCCTGAGCGGCGAGTCGATGGACGTCGTGGAAATCGACGCCGCGTCCAACCGCAGCATCGAGGACATCCGGACACTGCGGGAAACGATCAAATTTATGCCTGCCGAAGGCCATAAGAAGATATACATTATCGACGAAGTGCACATGCTGACGACGGAAGCCTTCAACGCCCTGCTGAAAACGCTGGAAGAGCCGCCGTCCCACGTCATATTCATTTTGGCGACGACGGAGCCGGAACGGATTCCCATGACGATATTGTCGCGGTGCCAGCGGTATGAATTCCGCCGTATTACCAGCGCCGACATCGCCGCCCGGCTGATGTACGTGGCAGAGCAGGAGCATATCGGCCTGACGAAGGGAGCCGCCCATATCTTGGCCGTCCAGGCCGACGGCGGCATGCGCGACGCCTTGAGCATGCTGGACCAGTGCGTTGGCAACGCCGACGGGCAGATCGACGAGAGCCTCGTTCGGGATTTGCTGGGACTCATCGGCAGGGACTGGCTGTTTTCCCTGTCTGACGCCGTGTTTCAGGGGCGGGGAAGCGTCGTCATCAAAGCAGTGGACGATGTGATCCGCATGGGCAAGGAGCCGCAGATCATCCTGACGGAGCTGGTGGAACACCTGCGGGCTATCATGCTGTACCAGGCCGATCCCCATACGGATACGCTGGCTGCCTACGCCGACTCGCTGCCCCAGCTGGCAAATCAGGCCGGGAGCGTGGCGGCGGAGCAGGTCTTCGCCGTATTGAACGTCCTGCAGCAGGCCATGCTGACGGCGAAGAATTCGCCGGCGCCGCGGGTCGCCGTGGAAATGGGGCTGCTCATGGCCAGCCGGCCTATGCCTGCGGCGGGAGCCGTTTCGCCAGTGGGGCCGAGCGCTGTTATCCCCGACGGGATATTGGACCGCTTGCTGAAGCTGGAGCAGGCCGTCTTTCACGGCGGCGCTATTCCTGGAAAGGGCGAGCCGGCGAAGAAAAAGGAATATATTCCCTTGCCGGAAGAAGACGGCATGCCCGGCGTCATGGACGAAGAATCCGTGCCCTTTCCCGACGACGAATATACGGCGCCGCCGCAGGAACCGGCTGCGCCTCCGATACAGGAGCGATTGTCGCCTAAGCCCGCCGACAGGGCCTCTGTTACTGAGTCGGAACGGCCGCAGTCCCCTGCGCCGGCTGCGGCACAGTCGGAAGCGGGGTCTCCTTCCGGCGCGTCTTCCGTCGTGCCGTCGGCGGAATACCAGCGGATCTGGCAGCAGGTGTGCGATATCTTGGGCAAGAAGCTGAAAAAGCCCGGCGTGCAGTCCTGCGTCCGTACGGGCCGTGTCCTCTATATCGGCGGCGGCGAGGCCGCCGTGGCGTATAAGACGCCCTTCCTCGTCAAGCGGGCCAATCGGGAAGATTATTTCCGGTTTGTCGACGAGGCGCTGGAAATGGTTCTCGGCGGCTCGTATCACATGAAGGGCTTCCTGGAAGGCTCGCCCGACGTGGCCGAATACGAAAAAAAAAATGCTGAATCAGGTATAACCAGTCGTCCTGCAGAAGAACAGCCTCGTCCTAAAGAGGAGGCGCAGCCTGAGGCGGCTGCCAGTGTTTCCGACGAGGCTTCCCGTCCGCAGCCGCCTGTTTCGGCAGAACCGCCGTCCCTGCGGCCGGTACTGCCGGAAGAGATGACCGCCGCGGACCGGGCTTTGCTGGAACCGTTGCTCAAAACGGTAGGAGACTGTAATATATACATAGAAGATAAACCATAATTTCAAAATCAGGAGGAATTACAAATGTTTGGTGGAAATATGCAAGGCATGATGAAGAAAGTACAGAAGATGCAGAAGGAAATGAAGAAGCTTCAGGACGACTTGAAAAAACGCACTGTAGAAGCGACGGTCGGCGGCGGCGTGCTGACTTTGGTCATGAACGGCGAAAAGAACGTCGAAAGCGTTCATATCGACCCGAGCATTATCGACCCGGAAGATTCGGAAATGCTGGAAGACCTCATCGTAGCGGCTGTCAACGAAGCCAATAAGAAGGTCGACGAAATGATGGCTCAGGAAATGAGCAAGATTACCGGCGGCATGCACTTGCCGGGGATGTTCTGATGGATACGCCCTTAGACCGGCTGACAGAGCAATTTCGCCGTCTGCCGGGCATCGGCATCAAGACGGCCCGCAAGCTGGCCTATTACATGGTCCAGCAGCCGCAGGAGCAGGTTGACGCCTTTATCAACGCGGTCCGCAGCGCGAAGGAAACCATGTGCTTCTGCTCCGTCTGCTTTAATTTAGCTTCTCAGGACCCCTGCCCGATTTGCAGCGACGAGACGCGGGACCGCTCGACGATATGCGTCGTCGAAACGCCGCAGGACGTCATGGCTATCGAGCGCAGCGGCGATTACCGCGGACTGTATCACGTGCTCCACGGCGCCCTGTCGCCCTTGGACGGCGTCGGCGTCGACGATTTGCGCATCAAGGAGCTGCTGCAGCGCCTGAGCGATACAGATGTCAAGGAAATCATCATCGCCACGGACCCTGATGTAGAAGGCGAAGCGACGGCCTTGTACCTGGCCCGCCTCCTGAAGACGGCGGGGATCAAGGTGACGCGCATCGCCAGAGGCCTGCCCATGGGCGGCGACATCGAGTACGCCGACGAGGCGACCCTGGCCGGCGCCGTGGCGAACCGTCAGGAAATGTGAGGTAGGAACTGATGGACCTTATGTGGATTGCCATAGGCGTCGCAGCCTTATTTTTGCTGAATAAGCTGATTCTGGCTCCCTTCCGCAAGCTCGTGGTCAATATTGCCGTGGGCTTGCTCGCCTTATATCTCATTAACTCTTACGGATATATGATTGGATTGGAAGCCGTGCCTATTACGATTGTGACCGGCATTATCATCGGCATTCTCGGACTGCCCGGCGTAGTGCTGGTAACGCTGTATTATACAATGTTTTAATATAAATGGAGATGGCCTGCAGTGAATGTAAAAAAATGGATCGCCATAGCCCTTGCCGCCGCGATGACGGCCGCCGTGCTTTCGGGTTGCGGCAGCAGCGTTTCAACGGAAACGGAGACCGTTTCCAAGACGGAACATCCCGTCGCCCTGACGCTGGACGCGAATATTACGGCCCTTCATATGACGACGATCGTACCTAAGCTTTCCGGTAAAATCGTATCGGCTCCGCTGGCAAAGGGGCAGGAAATACAATCCGGCGAAATCGTCGTCCAAATCGATACGGCCCCGTATGAGCAGAGCGTCAGCGCGGCCGAATCGGAGCTGATTGCGGCGACGTCTGCCGCGGCTGCGGCGCCGGCCTATACGCCCTCGGCCGGCGACAGCCAGCGCCGGGTGGAACTGAAAGCCTGGTACGACATGGGAGCCTTATCCCGCGTCGAATACAATCAAATGATGTCGCAGACGGCGGCCCCTCAGGCCAGCACTCCTTCCGTAGACAGCGGGCGCATCGCCCAGCTGCAGCAAAATCTGCAGGCTGCCCGCGATATGCTGAGCAACGCTACGATCTATTCGCCGATTAACGGGCGCATTACGGCTGTAGCGGAAAACCCGTCTGTGGCTGTCGCCGGCAACGTGCTGGCTACGATTCAGCAGATGACGCCGCTGGTGGCGACCTTCGCCGTGCCGGAGATGTACGTGCAGGCCCTGCAGGCCGCTAAACAGGCCGGTACGCTGCAAGTATCGGTCATCGCGCCGTCGGGCGAATCGCAGGCCGGCGAGCTGACCTATTTGGCGACGGAGAAAGACCCGTCGACAGGGGCGTATACGGCGAAAATAACATTTAACAACGACAAGAATTTGTTTGTGCCCGGCGAATTTTATCATATCCGCATATCGACGCCGCAGGAAGTGTCGCAGATTACCGTGCCGAAGACGGCCGTGCGGACCAAGGACAGCGGCGATTTCGTATATATCGTCAATGAAAACGGGCTGGCCGACGCCCGGTCCGTTTTGACCGGCGATGAAGAAGAAGGCCGCGTCGTCATTTTGGACGGCCTGAAAGAAGGGGACAAGGTCATCGTCGATCCGCCCGATTCGTTGGAAATCGGCATGAAAGTGAATTCGTAAGCCTAAGGGGGACAGGTGAGGCGCAATGAAGGAAGAAGGAATAGAACGACACAATAGCTTATTGAAGTCGCTCGAAAAAAGTTTAGACGTCCTCGATATCTTTGTCGAGTGCAATACGGGGATGAATTTGAAGGATATCGCCGCCCGCACGAATCTGAACACGTCCACGGCTTTTCGTATCGTCAATACGCTGGAACGCCGTCAGTATCTGACGCGCGACGACATATCGAAGCAGTACCGGCTGGGACCGAGAGCGCTGGCCCTGGGATATTCTTCCCACTGGACGGAAAACGTTATGACGCTGGTTAAGCCCTATTTGCGGCGGCTCCAGCAGATGTTTAACGAAACGGCCAGCGTATACATCGCCGAAGGGGACAGCCGCATTTGTCTGGACCATGTGGAAAGCACTCACTCGCTGCGCCGGGTCATTCCCATAGGCGAGTCTCTGCCGCTGTATAAAGGCGCTGCCGGCAAGGTGCTGCTGGCCTGGGCTCCCAAGGAAGAGCGCAACCGCATGATCGTCCAGTACGGCCATTTATCGGAAGAGGAATTTGCCTCTATCCGGCACAACGGCTACGCCATTACGCAGGATGAAAGCGAGCACGGCCTCTTTGCCTTGTCGGTGCCGATCTTCAATTTTGAAGAGCAGGTTATCGCCTCGCTGACTATTGCCGGGCCGACGATGCGGTTTTACGATTCTATCCGGCAGAAAATGCTCTTTACCATGAGCCAATATGCCTATGAAATTTCCTATTCCTTAGGATACAGGAAAAAATGACGGCCTATACGATTTGGACTAAAGAAGAATATCAGGAGCGGGCCAGCGTCGTAGCGCCGAAACTGCTGGGCCAATATTTGATTCACCGCACGGCGGAGACGACCTATATCGGCCGCATCGTGGAGACGGAGGCCTACGGCGGCTCGTACCGCCGCATGGCCGACGACGGGGCTCACAGCTTCCGCGGGCTGACGAAGCGGACGGAGCCCATGTTTTGCGCCGGCGGCGTTTCTTACGTATATCTCATTTACGGCATGTATCACTGCGTGAACATCGTTACCGGACCGGAAGGCTCGGGACAGGCCGTCCTCATACGAGCCGTCGAGCCCGTAGCCGGTATAGAACATATGTTGGAAAATCGCCGCATGGAGGCCGTAAAGCCGGCAGTCAGCAACGGCCCGGGCAAGCTGTGCCGGGCCATGGATATTACGCTGGCTCAGAACCGACTGGATTTGTGCGGCTCCGAGCTGTATATCGCCCGTCCTGCAGAGCAGCCGCGGTTTGCCGTCGTGCGCACGACGCGGATCAACATCGACTACGCCGTCAAGGGAAAACAATTTCCCTGGCGTTTTTATATAAAAGATAATCCATACGTTTCTATGCGATAAGAGATAGATAGGGGGAATTACTATTATTTCGTTCAGAGAATTCCGATTGGAAGATAAGCAAATTATTGATGACTATTTTCATCAACAAAGATACGAACAGGCCGACGCGTCCTTTATGAACCTGTTTGCCTGGCAGTACCCGTATGAAATCCAGTGGGCGGAGGAAGACAACGTATTGTACATCCGCTCAGGCCGCGGCAAGAAGCAGTTCTGGCTGCCTCCCTTTACCCGTCATGACGGCAGCTTTACGAAGGGCATCCTGCGCATGCACGAATGGTTCGACCAGCACGGCTATCCCTTCCTCATGAAGGGCGTCACGCCGGAGGCGGCAGAACGCATCCGCGCTCTTTGTCCGGACTGCTATAACTTCACGCCGGACCGGGACAATTACGAATACGTCTACTTGACGCAGAACCTCATCAACCTGTCCGGCAAAAAATACCGGCAGAAAAAGAATAACCTCAACCACTTCCGCAATCAGTATATCGGCAACTGGGAATACGTTCCCATTACGGAAGAAATCTTCGACGAATGCCTTGCGGCAGAAGAAAATTGGTACGATAAGCACGAAGGCTTTGAAGACGACGAAGAGCTCCAGGGCGAACGCCAGGCCATTGAAACGGTGTTCAACAACTGGGGCATTCTCCAGCCGACAGGCGGCGCTATCCGCATGTACAACAAAATCGTAGCCTTTTCTATCGGCGAAATGCTGAACGACGACACAGCTATCATTCACTACGAAAAGAGCGACCCGACGATTCGCGGCCTGTACCAGGCCATTAACCATGAATTCGTTGTCCACGCCTGGAGCCATACGACGTATATCAACCGGGAGGAAGACATGGGCCTGCCGGGACTGCGCCAGTCCAAAGAATCGTATAATCCGGTGCGGTATATTGAAAAATTTGAAGTTACTTTGAAGGAGCCGGGAAAATGGACTTCCGATTAGCGAAAGAAGAAGACAGAGATTTGGTTGAAAGCTTATGGGCCTATTGCTTCGAGCCGCGGGAACATCCCTTTTTTCAGTGGTATTTTTCGAAGTTTTATCAGCCGGAAAACGTGCTCATGGGATTTAAGGACGGCGAAATGGCCTGTCTTACCCATTTAAACCCTTATACGCTGCGCCTGCGGGGACGGGACGTACCGACGTCGTATATTGTCGGCCTGGCAACCCATCCGGCTGCCAGACGAAGCGGCGTGGGACGGATGCTGCTGACGGCCGCCCTGAAGGAAATGAAGCGCCGCGGCCATTATATTAATATTCTCATGCCGTCGAAGGCGGGATTTTATCAGCCCTATGGCTATGAATTGTACTGCCACCAGTGGAAGGAAACGATGCCGCTGGAATCGCTGCGGCCCCTGACGGATCGGACAGTCCGTTTTGCCTTCGTCAACAGCGCTGACCAGTGGCCCTATTTGGCATCCGTGTACGAGGCGTATACGAAACACCTGTCGGGCTACGCCGTTCGCAATGAAGCGTCGTGGCGCAGCCACATCGAGGCCCAGCTGGCCGAAGGATATATTGCTGTCGTATTTCATGACGATACGCCGATTGCCTATATGTTTTATCAAATCGGCGAGGGGACGATTACGAGCGGCGAATTTGTCTACGCCACCCTGCAGGGAAAGCGGGGCTTATTAGAATACGTCTACAATCACCGCTCTCAAGGCAAGGAATTTCAATGGAACGAAGGAATTCACGACCAATCCTATCGCTTCTATCCCGACGGCAAGCAGGGCCATGAAACGATGCCCTTCATGACCTGCCGTATTGTCGACGTCAAAGGCGCACTGGAGCAAATTTCCTATCCGGAACAGGCTGAAGGCAGCCTTGTCATCCAAACGGAGGACCCCTTGGCCGACTGGAATACCGGCACGTTCCGCCTGACCGTTCGGCAGGGACGCGGCTCTGTAGAACGGACGGAGCAGGAGAAGCCGGACGCCGTCATGCCTGTCGGTACCCTAGCGCTGCTGGTCTTCGGCGCAATGGATCCAGCGGATCTGGCATTCAATGAAAAACTATCCGGCAGCGACAAAGCCTTGCAAACCTTGGGAGCCTTCTTCCCGACAGAAAAATGCTACATTAACGAATGGTACTAGACGATGAACACGTGCGAATGGCAAGCATCGGATAGATACCAGGGAGATTCGCACTCAAACAAGTACTATATTGTCAAAATAGACCGTGATTTTCATCAAATCAGCTGGATTAAGTTGTATCAGCTTCTATATATGCTATGTTTCGGATTAAGAGATACCAAATGTAGCTGTCACCCTCTACGTGAGGGTGTGGATTGAAATCATAATGCTGTCTACTTTGCTTTTGATTGACCACAGTCACCCTCTACGTGAGGGTGTGGATTGAAATGTCCTATGGTCATGACGTAGCGCCGGACCATAATAGTCACCCTCTACGTGAGGGTGTGGATTGAAATTTCGTGTGTATATCCCCATTGACACACTCATGAGCGTCACCCTCTACGTGAGGGTGTGGATTGAAATCATCGTCTTTTGCGTGTAGAGTACGTCGAGTATGGTCACCCTCTACGTGAGGGTGTGGATTGAAATAATTCTTCGACGCAATCATTATGTATTGCCCGATAGTCACCCTCTACGTGAGGGTGTGGATTGAAATGACTTCCGGGCCATATAAATTCACTTCTGCAACGTGTCACCCTCTACGTGAGGGTGTGGATTGAAATTTTAATTTGCTCGGCATAGCTTTTATGAATAATAGTCACCCTCTACGTGAGGGTGTGGATTGAAATTGTCGGCTGGATGACATGGTAAACGTCATTTTGCGTCACCCTCTACGTGAGGGTGTGGATTGAAATTGACGAGAGGCTGGGCCGTTGCGCAAACGGTATTGTCACCCTCTACGTGAGGGTGTGGATTGAAATCTCTGCCGCTGTCGGCACATATTCCGGCTTTGGTGTCACCCTCTACGTGAGGGTGTGGATTGAAATTCGTAGTCAGACAAATTGGTATTGAGTTTAAACTGGTCACCCTCTACGTGAGGGTGTGGATTGAAATGTCTCCCGTGAATGGGTGCGATACATAGTACATTGTCACCCTCTACGTGAGGGTGTGGATTGAAATCCCGCCTAGCCGACAAGATACGAAAAGGCTTGCCGGTCACCCTCTACGTGAGGGTGTGGATTGAAATGTGTGAGTACGTCATAATACCCACCGTCCCATATGGTCACCCTCTACGTGAGGGTGTGGATTGAAATTTTCGCCTCTATATTTGATTAACGCATCTCTCATGTCACCCTCTACGTGAGGGTGTGGATTGAAATTCTTACCTCGATACTAAATAATCAATCACGATAGGTCACCCTCTACGTGAGGGTGTGGATTGAAATTAACCTCATTTTATCTCCTCCTAAATTTTATTTTGTCACCCTCTACGTGAGGGTGTGGATTGAAATTCATATATTTCCTTGTCCGTCAATTCTCGGCCCAGTCACCCTCTACGTGAGGGTGTGGATTGAAATCTTTAGTTGTTGCCGAATATTAAAAAAATCATAATGTCACCCTCTACGTGAGGGTGTGGATTGAAATCTGCTCGCCATAGCGGATATGGGTCTGCGCAAGGAAGTCACCCTCTACGTGAGGGTGTGGATTGAAATCGACATGGAATGGTGATGGTGTAGAGTACAAAAAAGTCACCCTCTACGTGAGGGTGTGGATTGAAATTTCCAGTACGCCGCCGTCTTGCAGCCACTCTTTCGTCACCCTCTACGTGAGGGTGTGGATTGAAATCCTTCATTTGTACGATAAATGACTAAGTCGCCGAGTCACCCTCTACGTGAGGGTGTGGATTGAAATCAATTCCGACAGCCATAAATGTCCTGCCTCGTGAAGTCACCCTCTACGTGAGGGTGTGGATTGAAATGTGCGTGGGCAAATCGTTAGGGAACTAGGTAAAAGTCACCCTCTACGTGAGGGTGTGGATTGAAATTGTCCGCAGGTTATATTGCAGCCAGCGCACGTCCGTCACCCTCTACGTGAGGGTGTGGATTGAAATCGCACGGGTCCGGCAGTATTGAATGCGCTGAACAGTCACCCTCTACGTGAGGGTGTGGATTGAAATATTCAAAGGTAGAATTGGTAGAATGTCATCATTTCGTCACCCTCTACGTGAGGGTGTGGATTGAAATATCTCCATTTACTCCCTGTGTTATAATGCTCCCGGTCACCCTCTACGTGAGGGTGTGGATTGAAATCGCATCCAACATATCCTTGCCGTATATATTGCCGTGTCACCCTCTACGTGAGGGTGTGGATTGAAATGGCATAGAATGAGTCAGCCGAATATAGCTTCCTTGTCACCCTCTACGTGAGGGTGTGGATTGAAATCGGTGTTGACGCTGCATCGTCAGTATTAGTCTCGTCACCCTCTACGTGAGGGTGTGGATTGAAATCTGTTTTTTCCTCTAAAATATTCCAATGAAAAATGTCACCCTCTACGTGAGGGTGTGGATTGAAATGCCCAGTTCGACGGCGGACGAAAAGGCTTCGTCGGTCACCCTCTACGTGAGGGTGTGGATTGAAATCGACCAAAGAAGACTTGGATGCCTTTCTGGTTGAGTCACCCTCTACGTGAGGGTGTGGATTGAAATTGCTTCGGAACCATTGATAATTTCCCCTTCTAGTGTCACCCTCTACGTGAGGGTGTGGATTGAAATATTACAATAAATCCATCACACCGCACCGTATTGGTGTCACCCTCTACGTGAGGGTGTGGATTGAAATATACACCTTCAAAATTCCCAGCTTATAGAAGCCATGTCACCCTCTACGTGAGGGTGTGGATTGAAATCCTTACTGGATAAGCCAAGACGGTTCCGGTAGAAGGTCACCCTCTACGTGAGGGTGTGGATTGAAATGCATCTATACGTGAATAAAGTTGATCGTTATCTAAGTCACCCTCTACGTGAGGGTGTGGATTGAAATGGCTTTCCGACTGGTGTTGCAAATCTTGAAGTTTGGTCACCCTCTACGTGAGGGTGTGGATTGAAATGCCTCATACAGTCACAGAAGGTGTTCGTAAGCTCGTCACCCTCTACGTGAGGGTGTGGATTGAAATCGTATAGCGCGTGCCACCGCGCGCATCACGTTCATGTCACCCTCTACGTGAGGGTGTGGATTGAAATCATGCGCTCCTGATTTAGAGGAACAATGGACTTAGGTCACCCTCTACGTGAGGGTGTGGATTGAAATCTCATACGGTTTATGTATTTCTGTGTAATTTTCAGTCACCCTCTACGTGAGGGTGTGGATTGAAATAGCTCCGTACGGCTCGGCCGATGCCTGTTTATTCGGGTCACCCTCTACGTGAGGGTGTGGATTGAAATTGATACTGATGATGATGTTTTCGGCTACCAGGAGTCACCCTCTACGTGAGGGTGTGGATTGAAATATCTGTGCAATACACAGACCGACGCTTTTTCATCGGTCACCCTCTACGTGAGGGTGTGGATTGAAATCTTTCTGCTTTTTTAAAATATAACGGGCAACATAGTCACCCTCTACGTGAGGGTGTGGATTGAAATAGCTTCGTACTCTTTAACGTCTTTTATCTTTTTTGTCACCCTCTACGTGAGGGTGTGGATTGAAATGTATTATCATGATTCGCCAATGAATTCTGCGTTTGTCACCCTCTACGTGAGGGTGTGGATTGAAATATATTCATTAGACTGGATTCCGGCTAGAAGATTTTGTCACCCTCTACGTGAGGGTGTGGATTGAAATATCCATAGAAACAGCGTATGCGATCACCTCGTCAAGTCACCCTCTACGTGAGGGTGTGGATTGAAATCACAATATCCAGCGGTACAAAGGGTTCGCCATCAGGTCACCCTCTACGTGAGGGTGTGGATTGAAATACCATGAGTAATTCATTGATGTATGTCAGTACCTGGTCACCCTCTACGTGAGGGTGTGGATTGAAATCGTATCGCTGCTTGCACTCTTGCGATAAGCATTCGTCACCCTCTGCGTGAGGGTGTGGATTGAAATCATGTGGAGGAGGTGAAAACGTGGGTAATCTACGTCACCCTCTGCGTGAGGGTGTGGATTGAAATTCCGTGACACTAATCGGCGTGGATACCAGTTCCCAAGTCACCCTCTGCGTGAGGGGGTGGATTGAAATTGTGGACGCTACCGCCGTAGGTGTACCAAAGCCCGTCACCCTCTGCGTGAGGGTGTGGATTGAAATAAAATGTTAAAGATGGACTTTGACAACTGGAAAGAGTCACCCTCTGCGTGAGGGTGTGGATTGAAATCAAGAATACAGCCGTATCACTACTTGTCAACGTAAGTCACCCCCCACGTGAGGGTGTGGATTGAAATCTGGCGGGCGCGGCAGCACGAAGTCGTCCTTTGTGGGTCACCCTCCACGTGAGGGTGTGGATTGAAATTTGTCGCGGTCAACTTCCGTCGCCACAAAGCCGACGTCACCCTCCACGTGAGGGTGTGGATTGAAATCACCAATGCGGCATATGGTTAGGGTATGTGGATTTGTCACCCTCCACGTGAGGGTGTGGATTGAAATAAGAATCCGTCGTCGCGGCGGTTTAAGGCGTTGCGGTCACCCTCCACGTGAGGGTGTGGATTGAAATATCATGAATAAATATCATAGCATCTCCGCCGTAACGTCACCCTCCGTGTGAGGATGTGGATTGAAGTCATGCGGCATCATTAGATATATTGTCAGTTTTTTGCCAGTTCAAGGCTATCAAAATATTATACATAATAAATCAAAATACCATATGTAGATATTTTTTATTAGGTATCTATCTTGAAGGTATGGTATAATCAATAATATAGAAGTGAAACGGAATATATAGGTATAGCTAATTATTTTTTAGGATCGGGACGCTATGGATATCGAATGGGATTTGCTGCTGGCGCATTGGGATGCGGAACTGAAGAAAGGGCAGTATATAAAAGACCACGCGAGGAATACGGCTGAGTATATGGCTCGTATAGGTAAATCTCTTGGGCTGGAATCTGTCTGCATTCTTATCGGCCTTCTTCATGATGCGGGAAAGGTAAATCGTGATTGGCAGAAATATATCCGCGGCGAAGCGGCGTCGGGCGGAGATCACTCTGGCGTCGGAGCTTGTTATGTCCAGTATGTATTGTATAAGTATGCAAAGAATTCCGTACCTGCTGATACGTATCGATGGTACGGCATATATAATGAATTCCTCATATATCCTATTCTGGCTCATCATGGATTGTACGATGTGCTCAAAGAAATGGAAGACGGTTCTGTCTGCTGCTGGACAGAAAAGAGGCTGAAAGAAAATGAGCGCCTTATCTTAGCGCATGAAGAGCTGACATCCTTTATCCATGTATTGGACGGCTGGGCTGGAAAATGGTTTAAGACATCCCTTTTTCAGTTGTATCAGAAGGGGTTTGCTGAATGGATGGATTGGCATAAAGCCATTCATCGCATGATCGGGAAATCGGGAAAAGCCGTCACGCAGGATGCAGCCAGTCGGCGTCAGGCCAGCTTGTTTTATTTCGGCGCTACTGTACGGTTATTGACGGGTATCTTAAAAGAAGCTGACGTGTATGATTCGGCAAACTGGGCTCTGGAAAAAACGCAGAGAGTATACGGAGACGAAGCATTAGACGCTGTTTGGCAGCAAATGGGCGATAGAGTGGAGCGTTTGTACGACATGTTTCATGAGGCTGAGAATCCGTCCTTGCTGAATCAGGTACGTACGGCCATGGCCGACGACGCGTATGCGGCGGCAGCGGAGACGAAGGATGGCTGCTACAAGCTTCCTATGCCGGTAGGGGCGGGCAAGACGAACGCCTCTCTTCGCTATGCCCTGCATCACGCCCGTACATTCCACGACCGGAGAATCATATATGCGACAGCGTTTTTGTCCGTGTTGGAACAAAACGCCAAGGATATTCAGGATATCATCGGAAAGGAACATGTGCTGGAGCATCACAGTAGCGTCGTCTCCGACGGTTTCGAGGGAGAAGAGGACGAATACGACGGTGCCGAATATCTGCGGGAAAGCTGGGAATCGCCGGTTATACTGACGACGCTGGTACAGCTCAGCAATACGCTGTTCAAAGGGCAGTCGGCGTGCTTGAGGCGGTTTTCCAAGCTGATACGCTCCGTCATCATCATCGATGAAATACAGTCTCTCCCAGTGACGTGCGTACATGTGTATAACTTAATGATGAATTTCCTGACCCATATGATGGGCGCGACGATTATTCACTGTACGGCGACTCCGCCGGGCTTGGACGATGAAGGGGTTCTAAACTATCCCTGCATATATGAAATGGACGAAAAGGGAAGTCCCATTGCGTTAGTCGACAAGCGTCTCATGGCAGCGTCGGTTTTTACGCGGGCTCAGTTTTATTCTCTTTTGGGCGAGCGATTTACACAGTTTTTATCTACGGAACAGCTCGTCGCCCATGTCATGACGCAGTTGGAGCGGGAAAAAAGCGCCTTGATTATCGTCAATACGAAAAAAGCCGTGCGCAAAGTATACGACGCGATAGCCGATTGGCTCGACGAGCATGACCGGCCTGGGGAATGTTGGTATTTGACGACGAATTTATGCGCAGCCCATCGGCTGGAGCGCATTACGCGCATGAAAGAGGAATTGCAGAAGCTGCGGGACGGCTCGAGGCAGACGCCGTTGATTTGCGTGAGTACTAATTTAATATCCGCAGGCGTTAACATCGATTTTGACGTCGTATATCGTTCGTTGACCAGCCTGGACGGCGTGCTGCAGGCCGGCGGACGGTGCAACCGCGATGGAAAACGGAAGGCCCCCGGACGGGTCTATTTGTTTATGTATATGGATGAAACGCTGGAAAAAATGCCCGTTCTGCAGAAAGAACGGGAGGCTTCTCTGGAAGCGCTGCGCAAGGTATATGGATCGAAGGGCGAAGAAGAAGCGCTGGATATAGGGGCGTGCTTAGACGAATATTTTCGGCGTTTATATCAGAAGAATCGGCAAGCTCTGGACTATCCGGTGCAGGACGGCCCGTTTTCCCAGACGCTGCTGCAGATGCTGTCCGAAAATCGGGATATGGCAGCGCAATACCGCATAGGACATGGCTCCTCTGTTCCGTATCTTCTGAGGCAGCGGTTTAAAACGGCGGCGGATGCCTTTCAGCTTATCGATAACAAGGAAAAGACCGTCATCGTTCCGTACAAGAACGAGGAGCTGATAGACGAAGTCTTTGCATTAATCGGTGACGACGGCCGTCCGGATTTCGCCGCGCTGAAGCCTGTGCTGCAGAAGCTGCAGCGATATACTGTCGGCATGTACGACATGAAGGAATACGTGCAGGTCATACCCGAGCTGGGCATATACCTGTTGGATCCGGAAGGATACGACGAAGAGTTTGGCTTGACGAAGGGAGAATGGAGCGAACTCATTTTTTAACTTGCATAAGGAGAAAAGATCTATGTTTCAATCCAACCCATTTTATATGAAGATAAGCGGCCCCTATGCGTTGTTCACCGACCCGATGAGCAAGGCAAATGGGGAAAAATTTACCTACCAAGTCCCGACGGCCCAGGCGCTGCAGGGCATCGTCGAAGCCGTGTATTGGAAGCCGACGCTGCGGTATGTAGTCGACGAAGTCAAAGTATTGAAACCGATTCAGACGGAGACGAAAAACATACTCGTACCCATGATGAATGGGGATAAAGATTTGAGTTATTACACGTATTTAAAAGACGTGGCCTACGCCGTGAAATTTCATTTTGAGTGGGCCCACCGGCTGGATATGGCAAAGGATCGGAATGAAAAAAAACACGAGCAAATATTACTGCGCTCGATGAAACGTGGCGGACGGCACGATATCTTCTTGGGGACGAGGGAGTGCATCGGCGAAGTAGAACGGCTGCGGGCCAGCGAATACGAAGGGCTGACGACGCCATTTTCTGGAAAAATGTCTTTCGGCATCATGTTCCATTCCTTTTCCTATCAGGAGCGGATGAAAAAAGGGGGCCTTGCCGGCACGCTGTATTCGCAGTTTGCGCCGATCGTCATGGAAGACGGGGTTATTACATTTATACGGCCGGAAGAATGCCGGATCCGCCATGAACTCCATGATTATCATGTAAAAGAATTTACGGAGGACATGTATATGCCCGTTGACGAACAATGGAACCTATATGACGAGGAGGGAGGAATGGCCGATGAATCTGCTTCAGGCGCTGCTTCAGACGTATAACGCTGCTGAAGCAGCGGGATTAGTCGACGTGTGGAAAGAATCAGAGCCTATGCTGCTGCCGCTGTACCACTCGAGCCGCCAGAGCCGGGGTGAAGATATCGTGCAGCTGACTATCAGCCGGGACGGGATGTTTTTGCAGGGCCGTTTTTTGACAAAGGGTGAATATACGGTCTTTCCCGTGTCGGAGGGCTCTCTCATCCGCACGGCCAACGACTGCCCCCATTTTCTGTGCGACGAGTTTTCCTATCTTGCGCCTGTAGAAAAAAAGAAGGGCGCCCGCCACAGCTTATATATGAAACAGCTTCAGGACCTAGGGGAGTATGAGAAATGCCATCGCAATGAAGATTTCCAAAGCATATGTACCTACCTCATGTCGGGGACTGTCCGACGGGACGTGCTGCGTACGGTCCAAATCTGCTGCGGCGAGCAGGCCTACGACGTTGAGGGAGATGTCGTCTCCTGGCAGGAAGAAGAAAAAGGGAAAGGTAAAACACGGCAAATTTCTTTGGAAGATTTGTTCATTACCTTTGCCGTAGAACGCGGCGACGGAACCGTATCGGTTTCGCAGAATCGGGAGCTCCATCGATTTTTTATAGACTACGTGCAGTATACAAACCGCGATAAGCCTGTAGAAACATGCGATGTTTCCGGCCTTCCCATGTACTGCGTGTCGTCCCATCGCGGCGTCGTCGGCACGGCGAAGCTGATAGGCATCAGCAATCATAAGGAAGCGTACATAGGGCGCTTTACCAAAGGGGAGCAAGTTTTTCACCTGGGCTACGAAACGTCGCAGCGGATTCATAATATGCTGAAATACTTATTGGATACGAAGCGGTACAGCGAGTATATCGGCGGCGGAGCCAACGTCGTTTCGTGGATGACCGGAGATTTACCCTTAGGCGGCGCTCCGCTCATGAAGGACATGGAAGAAGATGGGAAGGGTGATTTTCTCGAAAGCGTCGTCATGGGAGAAGTCGCCGAAGAGCCTGTTCCCATACGGCGCACGGAAGAAGAGGTACTGCACGGGAAAGATAGCAAGACCATCGCCCAGTATTTTGCCGGCAAGAAAGACGCCGGAGATGAGATTTTCGATAACTACTTCTGCGTTCTCGTACTGGAAAAGGTCAATAACGGCAGGATGGCCGTAAAGTATTTCCGCGCGTTTCCCAAAGCCGACATAAAGCAGCGGGCCGAGGCCTGGTACGAAAGCATGAAATGGCCCGGATGGTCGGCAAAAAAGAAAGCCTTCGTGTTAAAAACACCGTCGGTGTACTCTGTCGTCCATTTCCTGTACGGCCAGGAAACGGAGAAGGGGATTATCTGCGCGAACGATAAGGTACGGCGGGCGGCTATTGAACGGCTGCTGCCCTGTATCCTGGAAAGAAAGCCCTTGCCGGCCGATATGATGCGAACGGCGTTTTTCCGCCTTACGAACCGTCAGTCCTATAGGAAATACTGGCCCCAGGCGTTGCTGATGGGCTGCGGCATCGTCAAGAAATATTATTGGGATCATGAGATGTGGAATCAGAAGATTCCCATATTGAACGATAAAGGAGCGATACTGCGTATGGACAAGCGAAGCTTTGCCTACGGGCGATTGTTGTCCGTGTATGAAAAAATGGAAACGGCGGCCTTGGAAAGTAAAAGCGGCGGCGAAGAAAAGAAAAAAGAAAACTCCAATCTGCGCGTTACCAACGCGGCGCGCTTGTGGTCCTCCATGATACACCGCCCGTATCGGACGATTTCTATTTTAGAAGAGCGGACCCAGTATTGTAAGGCCATCCTGAGCAAGCAGAAGCCAGGATACAAGGTCTATTTTGAGAAGGGTAAATTGCAAGTTGAATTTGAACAACCATAATCAGGAAACACACTCACTAGCATAAACTTCATCGAGGAATGCATCAAATAGCTCTGACGGCGTATGGTAGCCCAA
>NZ_NFIY01000009.1:0-87208 GCF_002163455.1 Megasphaera sp. An286
ATACTTTCGTAATAGCAGCCGTCAACGTCGTTTTGCCATGGTCAACGTGACCAATCGTGCCGATGTTAACATGGGGTTTGGTTCTTTCGTAATGTTCTTTTGCCATTTTACTGATTTCCTCCTTTAGGAAAAAATTTACCATCTATATTGTATTCTATCACACAATACTCATTTTTGCTCTGTTTTCAGGAAAAAATAGTATTGCATATAGAAATAACCTCGTAAAACGAGGTTATAAATGTGGTGGCGGCTCGGAGATTCGAACTCTGGACACTGCGGGTATGAACCGCATGCTCTAGCCAACTGAGCTAAGCCGCCATGTTTGGAGCTATTGACCGGGATTGAACCGGTGACCTTATCCTTACCAAGGATACGCTCTACCGACTGAGCTACAACAGCTTACACCGTTCAAAGCATATATACAGTTTTTCTTTACTGCCTTGCAGTAAAAATTTGGTAGCGGGGGCAGGACTTGAACCTACGACCTTCGGGTTATGAGCCCGACGAGCTACCAACTGCTCCACCCCGCGATGATATGGTGGTGGGGGAAGGATTCGAACCTTCGAAGGCAGTCGCCGGCAGATTTACAGTCTGCTCCCTTTAGCCACTCGGGAACCCCACCATACCTGGAGCCGACAATAGGACTTGAACCTACAACCTACTGATTACAAGTCAGTTGCTCTGCCAATTGAGCTATGTCGGCGTATCCTGTCTCACAGAACGTAATTAATTATACTTGATAATCTCGATTCTGTCAAGACATTTTTCAGAAGTTTTTTTACTCTCTTCAAAAGCATTTCTTTTAAAGAAGTCTTTAAAACTGCTGACTTAGATAGTATACTATACTCTATAGAAAAAAGCAAGAGATAAATTCAAATTTTTTGGAGGATACTTCTATATGATAGACAGCACAGATATGAAACGGTTTGCCGCTGCCCTCGGCCTGGACTGCGCCGGCGTCGCCCCAGCCGATTTGCCCCGGCCGCCCTATGCCGAAGAACCGCCGTGCCCGCTGGCCGCCGGCGTAGGAGACGAACGATACGAGCCGCGCCGCATTCTCCCGTCGTGCCGTTCCGTCATCGTCGTCTTAGTTCCGTATTACACGGCCCAGACAGAACAGGCCAATCTATCCCTCTATTGCCGGAGCGCAGACTATCACGCCGTCGTCCGCGCGTATTTAGAGCAAATCGCCGCGTATCTGCAGCGGCAATATCCCGGCAGCGAGCAGCGCTGTGTCGTCGATACGTCCCCGCTGTCGGACCGCTGGCTGGCCTATCAGGCCGGCCTGGGCTTTTTCGGAGACAATCGCTGCCTCATCAACGATACGTACGGCTCCTACGTCTTTATCGGCAGCGTCCTCACGTCCCTGCCCTTCACGCCGGACCAGCCCCTGCAACAGGAATGCTCCCACTGCGGCGCCTGTCAGTCAGCCTGTCCGGGACAATGTTTTTCCGGCGGCGCTTACGATTACAGCTGCTGCAAATCGTATATTACGCAAAAAAAAGGCAGCCTTACGCTGCCAGAAATACAATGTATGGAAAAAACGCCGCTCATCTTCGGCTGCGACGTATGTCAGGAATCGTGTCCGCACAACAGCGTCGTCAAGGCGACGCCTCTTCCGGAATTTTACCAAGACCGCCTGCCGCGGCTTTCCCCTTCAGACATCGAATCGCTGTCGAATAAACAGTTTCAGCAGGCTTTCGGCGACCGGGCTTTTGCCTGGCGCGGCAAAAAAGTGCTGCTCCGCAATCTGGAATACGCGGCTAAGCAGGACGCCGCATCAACTAAAAATCGAAACGACGGCAAAGACGACGTATAACAAGACGAAGGCAGCCAAGACGGCCACGGCGGCCAGGGGCAGCAGCAGGACGGCAATACTTCGTCCCGTTCCCATGGCGTACGTTTCTTTGACGGCCCATACGTCCAATACCAAAGCCCAGACGCCTGCCGCCAGCGACACGGCCTGCACCAGCAGTTCCGGCGCGACGAATACGAAGCTGCCGGCTAAGGTCGCCAGGTTGAGGGGGATTTCCGTGAAGCAGAAGGCCGCCGCCAGGCTTTTCATAGACCCGTTTCGCCCGAGAAGGCGGGCGGCTCCATGATACAGCAAGATGCGCGCGGCAAAACAGAAGGCCGCTCCGCCGTACATAGCTATGGCCGTCCATACTGCCGTATCCTGCCACTGCACCCATACGGACACGACAGAAAGCATCACCGAAAGGGACCAGATGACGATTCCTTCGCGAAGGCGCTGCTCCGGCACGATGACAGCCAGCGTTTCTTTAGGCGATACGACGATACCGTAGGCCAGTGCTAAGGCTTCTTCAATGTAATATCTCATTGCTGCCGTCCTCCTTTCCATATCATGAGGGGGAAGGGAATCCTCTGCCCGGCTTCATACAGCCCTTCAGCCAGAGAAGGCGCCGCTATCCGGCCGGACAGCAGCTGATCCCAGGAGAAGGCGTCGTCGTACGTCACCGTCGCCACCTTGTCCGGATCGGCGTGAATCAGCGTCCCAGCATAGCCCAAGGCATCGTAGTAATTCCCCAGCTCGTCGACGAGGCCCGCCTCCTTCGCCTGCACGCCTGTAAACACCCGGCCGTCGGCCAGGGAGCGGACCTTCTCGCCGTCCATATGGCGCTGCTCGGCCACGACGGCGACAAACTGCTCGTACATATCGTCGACCATATTCTGGGTCAGCCGCCGTTCCTCTTCGGTCATCGGGCGGAAGGGCGAGAAAATATCCTTATGGGGCCCCGATTTGATTTTTTCTTCTCGTACGCCCAGCTTTTCGCTCAGGCCCTGCACATCATAATACGACATATACACGCCAATGCTTCCCGTAATCGTCGAAGGATTGGCGTATATTTTATCTCCATAGGCCGCCAGCCAGTACGCCCCCGACGCAGCCGTATCGCCCATGGATACGACGACGGGCTTACCCGAATCCTTCAGCTTCTGCAGCTCTGCCGCCGCTTCCTGCGTCGCCGCCGCGCTGCCGCCGGGGCTGTTGACGCGCAGCAGCACAGCTTGTACGCTGTCGTCCTGCCTGGCCTTGCGGAACTGGCGCATCAGCGCGCCTGACGTCGTCGAAGACGGGCTTCCCCACGCCATGTCGGCGTCATCGCCGCCGACAATCGGGCCATTGACGCGGATAACCGCTACGCGCGGCTCCTGATACAGCATCCGCACGCTGTCCGAGCGGGACAGGGATCCGGCTGCGGCAACGGCAATAAACAGCACTGCCGCAACGACGCCGGCAATGCGGATCTTTTTCTGCTTTTCCATAGGGCCTCCTCTATACAAAAATAAGGGACGCAAGAGCGGCGGCTCTCTATCCCTTACGCATTACAAACGGTCTTCATGGGTCGTATCCAAATTCAAGAATAAGGTATACTCGCCCTTGAAGTACAGCTTTACAGAACCGACGGGGCCGTTGCGGTGCTTGGCCAGTATGATTTCCGTAATATGCTGGTTTTCCGTTTCCTTATCATAATAATCTTCGCGATATAAGAACGACACGATATCGGCGTCCTGTTCCAGCGCGCCCGATTCGCGCAGGTCGCTCAGCATAGGCCGCTTATCCTGCCGGCTTTCTACGCTTCGGCTGAGCTGCGACAGGGCGATGAGGGGCACTTTAAGCTCCCGGGCCAGGGCCTTCAGCGAACGGGAAATTTCGGAGATTTCCTGCTGTCGGCTTTCGGAGTTGCGCCCCTGCATGAGCTGCAGGTAGTCGACGATGATCAGGTCCAGGCCGTGTTCCGCCTTGAGACGGCGAGCCTTGGAGCGCATCTCCGTCACGGAAATGCCCGGCGTGTCGTCGATATAAATGGGCGCCTGATACAATTTATCGCAGGCGTCGGTCAGCTTCGTCCACTCGTCGTCGCTGTTGAGCTGGCCTGTGCGCAGCTTCTGCGAATCGATGTGGGCGATCTGGCACAGCAGACGCTGTACGAGCTGTTCCTGAGACATTTCCAGGGAAAAGAAGGCCACGGTCTTATGCTGCTTTACGCCTACGTTCTGCGCGATATTCAAAGTAAAGGCCGTCTTCCCCATGCTCGGACGAGCCGCGACGAGGATTAAGTCCGACGGCTGCAGCCCCGACGTTAGGCGGTCTAAATCGCGAAATCCCGTAGGCAGGCCCGTAATACCCGCCTTATTTTCGTACAGCTTGGTGATCTTGTCCAGCGTTTCTTCGACGACGACGCCGACAGGCGCGAAGTCTCCCCGCCGCTTGCTCTCGGAAATCTGTAAGATACGCCGTTCGGCGTCGTCCAGCAAATCCTCCGGCTCTTTCTCGCCGTCGTAAGCCTCCGAGGTCAATTCGGTGCACGTCGTAATGATATTGCGGGCCAAGGCCTTTTCCGCCACGATATTGGCGTGATATTCGATATTCGCGGCCGTCGCGACCAAATTCGGCAGGCTGAGGATGTACTCCAGGCCGCCGACGTCGTCGAGCTTCTTCATGCGCCGCAGCTCTTCCGGCAGGGTGATGACGTCGACTTCCTTGTTGTCATGGTGCAGGTGCTCCATGGCTTCGAAAATCGTCCGATGCACTTCCCTGTAAAAATCGCCGGGCCGCAGCTTTTCCATGGCGGCTACGACGGCGTTATGCTCCAGCATCATCGCGCCGAGCACGGCCTGCTCCGCTTCTACGTTCTGCGGCGGAATCCGCTGCTCCATAGTATATGCACACTCCTACTTTACAAACATAACATCCAATACGTCCTGAATCGTTTCAGCGCAGCGTATATCCAAATCCAGATGGTGTTCCGGAATATCCTGCCCATTGTCCTTAGGAATGACGATGGCCTTCATGCCGGCCTGGCAGGCGCCGTAGGCCTTTTCAAATACGCCGCCGACGGGCTTTACCTGTCCCCGCACGGAAATTTCGCCCGTAACGGCCACATCCTGTCGGATCGGCGTCTGCGTAATAGCCGAGATGAGGGCCGTCGTAATCGCGCAGCCTGCCGACGGGCCGTCGATGTTCCCGCCGCCGACAAAATTGATATTGACGTCGTAATCGGACAGTTCCTTGCCCGTCACGCTGCGCACTACGGCGGCGGCGTTGAACATGGAGTCCTTGGCCATTGAGCCGGCCGTATCGTTGAAGCGGTAATAGCCCTTGCCGGCTTCGCGGGCGGGAAAGGCGACGGCTTCGATTTCAATCGCCGAGCCTAAATATCCCGAAACTCCGAGGCCGAATATTTTCCCCACAGCCGGCACGTCGCTCGCCTTTTCCATGGCGTACGGCGTGAGGCGGCTGATCTGGGACACGCGGTGAATGTGATCCTTCGTGATGACGACGCCGTCCTTGCGGCCGGCCCGATATACGGCCAAGCCGTAAGCGTCGGCCAGAATATTGACGGCTTTGCGCCCTTCGATCGTAAAGGTGCTGATAAGGGCCGCCGCGCCGTCTTCCAAGACTGCGCCCAGCTCCTTTGCCGCGTTTTCTACGATAGTCTGTATATCCGACGGCACGAGGGGCTCGAAAAAGATTTCGGCGCAGCGCGAGCGAATCGCCGGATTGATTTCCCAGGGGCTCCGCGTCGTCGCCCCGATGAGGATAAAATCGGCCGGCGCGCCTTCGGCAAACAGTTTCTTAATATACTTAGGCACGTTCGGGTCTTCTTCGTCGTAATAGGCCGACTCGAACTTCACCCGTTTATCTTCCAATACCTTCAGCAGCTTGTTCAGCAGCATAGGGTCCATTTCGCCGATTTCGTCGATGAACAGGATGCCGCCGTGGGCCTCCGTCACCAGTCCCGGCTTGGGTTCGGGAATCCCCGTGTCGGCCAAATCGCGGCGCGCGCCCTGATAAATGGGATCGTGGACCGAGCCGATGAGGGGATTGGTCATATCGCGCGAATCCCAGCGCAGCGTCGTCCCGTCCGTTTCGACAAAGGGCGCGTCCGGTCCGAAGGGCGTAAAAGGAAGGCCTTTCGCCTCCTGCAGGACGATGCGGGCCGCCGTCGTCTTGCCTACGCCGGGCGGTCCGTACAGCAAAAGATGCTGCGGGTACACGGAAGCCAGCTTGCTCTGCATCGCTTCCACGGCCCGTTCCTGGCCGACGACGGCGCTGAGCTTTTTCGGACGGACTTGCTCCATAATCGATTCGGACAGCTGTATCGTATCGAGCTTCTGCAGTTCAGCCAGCTTGCGCTTCGTCTGCGGCGTCTCTACATCGTGCAGTTCTTCCTTGATAATCTGCATCTTGATTTCCTGCACGTATTCCTGCTGCTTTTCTTCCATCCGCTGGGAAATCTTCTTTTCCAGCCGCTCTTCCACAGCCTGGCGGGCCAGCATTTCAGCCAGTACGATTTCCAGCTCGTTCAATACGTCGATGACCTCGTCGTCCTTCGGGATGCGGTCGTACGACGCGTTTTCATATACGAGGCGCTGCAGGCCGACCAGCCGCTGCCGTGGGTCTTCCGAATGAACATAGGACAGGGCGGCGTATTTACTGGCCCTGAGCACCATCTTTTCCGCCCCTATAAGACCAGTAAAAGCGCCGTAAAGCACGTTAACCTGACGGCGGAGCTCTTCCTCCGCCGTCGGTTCCAGATACTTATGGCGCTGTAACAGTTTATCAAGCAATTCTTTCATAGTATCCCCTTACAGTTTGCCGCAGCTTATCCTTCTACGACATGAACCTTGATGACGCTCGTAATGGTCGGATGCACGCGGATGACGACGTCGTACGTTCCCAGCGATTTAATGGGTTCCTTGATTTCGACTTTCTTCTTGTCGATGTCGATGTCGTACTGGGCCTTCGCCGCTTCGCTGATATTTTTGCCCGTAATCGCTCCGAATACCTTTCCGCCTTCGCCGACCTTTACGGGAATCGTCAGCTCTACCTTCTTCAGCTGGCTGGCCAGGACGACGGCTTCGTCGGACGCTACCTGGGCCTTATGCTTAGCCGCAGCCTGCTTCTGCTTCGCGTCGTTGATGTTTTCCGACGTGCCCGGAGCAGCTAATTTGCGGGGCAGCAGGAAATTGCGGCCGTAGCCTTCCGATACTTCTATGATTTCACCTTTTTTACCCAATTTTTTTACGTCTTGCAATAATATTACTTTCATTCTTTTTCAGTCTCCTTATTTTTATTGATTACGTCCCGCAGGGCCGTCATGACGTCCTGCTGCGCTTCTTCTACAGTACGCTCTTTGAGCTGCGCGCCGGCGACGGTGCGATGGCCGCCGCCGCCTAAGGCTTCCATGACGAGCTGTACGTTAATATCTCCCTTGGAGCGGGCGCTGACGCCGATATTGCCGTCAGGAAGCTCGCAGAACGTAAAGCTGGCGTTTACGTTGTCTATATTGATAAGCATATCGGCGATTTGCGCCGCTACAATGGTCGTGTTCTTTGTCCCCTTCGGGCAGGAAGCCATGGCCACGCCGTCTACGATGCGCGCCTCCGATAAGATGGCCGCCTTTTCCCGGACTGTCGTAAAGTCGGAGCTGAACAACTCCCGCACAATTTCCGGGTCGGCGCCGCTGCGGCGCAGGTAGGCTGCGGCGTCAAAGGTACGGACGCCGGTCTGGACGGCGAAGTTTTTCGTATCGACGATAATGCCGGCATACAGGGCCGTCGCTTCGATTTTTTCCAGCTCTACGTCTTCCTGATAATACTGGAGCAGTTCCGTGACGAGCTCGCTCGTCGAAGAGCTGGACGGCTCCGTATACGTCAGGAGGGGCTTCTTGATAAAGTCGGAGCTGCGGCGGTGATGGTCGATGACGACGCGCCGTTCCGTCTGTTCGATCAAGGCCGGCGCGACGGTCATGTCCGTCCGATGGGTATCGACGATAAACAGCAGCGTCTGGCTGTTGCACAGCTCTTCCGCCGTTTCCGCCGAAATGAGCAAGTCCTTAAAGGCCGGCACGTTGAGTATCTGCGTTTCCAGGCGTCGGATGGCGTCGGTCTGCTTGCTGATGACGATGTGGACGGGCTTGCCGATGATGCGGGCCATGTGAGCCACGCCGACGGCAGCTCCGATGCTGTCGTAATCTTCCCGTTCATGCCCCATGACCAGGACGAGATCGCTCGTGTCGATGAGTTCGCGTATCGCCTGGGCGACGACGCGGGCCCGGACGCGGGTATTCTTTTCGACAGACCGGGTCTTGCCGCCGTAAAAATGAGGCGAGCCGTCTTCTTCATATACGACGACCTGGTCGCCGCCCCGTCCCAAGGCCAGATCCAGCCCGGCCTGGGCCTTGTCGGCCAGCTCGTTGAAGTTGACCATGCCCTGGGTCACGACATCCTTCGGGCAAGCCGCCACGCCCATGCTGAGCGTAACGGGAATGCGGTTGACCGTATGGATCATGCGGATTTTTTCGAGAAAGGAAAAATTATCCTTCTTCAGTTCGTCGAGGGCCTCGCGGCTCAGGCAGGCGAAGTACTTTTCGTTGCCGTACGAACGGACGAAAGCTCCCAGCGACGTCAATTCGTCGATCAGGCAGTTGTTGACATTCGTCCACAGCGTCGTCTGCTGGACCGACGTCATGCCCTTGGCGACTTCTTCCATGTTGTCAATTTCAATATCGCACAGTACCGGCACGGAGGCAATACAGTTCATCTTCTGCGTTTCCGTGTCCGTAATATCTTCAAAATACAAGATGAGGTAGTTGTCGTCTTCCGCCGCTTCCGTCTGCAAATACTTGTAGACGACGCGGTAATACCGCTTATCGATATGTTCGAAAAAGTATCCGAATTTCCCCCAAAATTTATCGATATTTAAATTGGGCATAATATGATCCAGCTTCTGGTCGTTGTCGATATCGCCGATCCAGTCGCGGAACACGCTGTTAGCCCAGCACAGGCTGGACTGCATATCGACGATGGCTATGCCGATGGGCAGGTTCTGCACGGCGTAGGTCGACGCCTGGTCGACGCTTTGGGAAACGGCGTCGAAAAACTGACTGATTTCCCGATTGCGCTCGTTCGTATTTTTCCGCGTCAGCACGTAGGCCCCGATGATCAGTATCAGCGCCAGCAGCGCTATGACCCAATTATATACGGCGATAATAATCAGCAGCAAGACCGTAATGAGGAAAAAGGGCTCCTCGTTTCGTCTTGACAGCATTTCCTTCAGCATATGACTTCCCCCTGGGCATCACATCGTATTGCGTTTCTTGCGATAATTCAAAAGCATGTCCATCAATCCGGCGGCAAAGGCCGCATAGGAAAACACGGGCATGACAAAAAACAAAATGATAATGAGCACCTGCAACCCCGTGCTGATATGAAACCGGCGGTCGAGGAAATAAAACAGGAAGGCCAGGCCCTGAATGCATATAAAGAAAAAGGCGACTTGATTCAAGTTGACGCCGATGATGCTGAGCCACTCGATATCCCGCGTCGTCCCCCAATATTTCATGACCAATGCCAATACATATAAGTATATCACACCACGCGAAATTTCCCAATAACGAATCGGCAAAAAGGGCTTGATGGAAAAGCCTAAGCGAACGAGCACCAGCTGGGAAATTTTGACGTTAATATAGGCGATAACCGCCATGGCCAGGCATAAAAACATGGGAAGCATAGACGGCAGAAGACGCCGCACTTCTTCCAGCTGCGTCCGCGCCTCGGCCAGCTGGATATCGGACATACCGCTGGTTTTATACTGGGCGATCGTATCGGCGACGACCGTATCGAAGGCGCTGTAAATCGCCGCCAGCAAATTGATGTCGAGAACAATATACATAAGTGCGAGAAGAACGCCTGTGGCGGCAATGAGGGCCGCCGCTACGCAGGCCAGCATCTTGGCCGGCGCCCATTCATAGCGGAATCCGGCGCCGATAGCCAGGCCGACAGAGGCAAAGGTAATGAGCTGGGCAACTGCCGTCAGGGGATCGATGAAAATTCCCATGAGGATACCTACGACGACACCGAGCAGCAGCGCCTGGCGCATGCCGTATTTCATATAGATAATCGTCATGGGAATAGGCATGATAAAGTACCCCACAAAGGAAAAGAAGGGCATAAAGGTGCTGAGAAGGGCCAGGATAAGCATGACGGCGGCAAAACAGCCGGCAGTCGTGAGAGGCGTAATGCGCTTTTGTTCCACTGAATCATCTCCTTTCAAGAAAGGCATCTCTACCTGCATAGTAAACAGCGGAGGCGCGCTGGCCTCCGCTGTCTCCGCAGTATTGCATTATACTTCCATAATAATCGGCAAAATCATAGGCCGGCGTTTCGTCTTTTCATACAAGTACCGGCTCAGCGTATCGCGAACCTGCGACTTAATGACCGCCCATTCGCGGATGTTGCCGGCTTCGCACCGTTCGAGGACGGCGGCGACGCGGTCGTGAGCTTCGCTGATCAGCTCTTCCGAATCGCGGACGTAGACAAAGCCTCTCGATACGATATCCGGTCCGGCCAAGGCGTGGCTCGTCCCCTTCGCCAAGGTCATGACGACGATGACGACGCCTTCCATAGCTAATTGCTGGCGGTCGCGGATGACGATGTTGCCGACATCGCCGACGCCGAGGCCGTCGACAAATACGCGGCCGGCGTTGACCCGGCCGGCTTTACTGCCGGAACGGTTGGAAAATTCGAAAATCTGCCCGTTGTCGCCAATGAGGACATGATCTTTTTCGACGCCCATCTGCACCGCCAAATCGCCGTGCTGCTTCAGCATGCGGTATTCGCCGTGAACGGGAATAAAATACTTCGGCCGGATCAAATCCAGCATGAGCTTCAATTCTTCCTGGCTGGCATGGCCCGACACGTGAATCTTCTTATCCCGGCCGGCAACGACGTTGGCGCCCAGCTTCATGAGGTTGTCAATGGTCCGGCTTACTCCCATTTCGTTGCCCGGAATCGGCGTCGCCGAAATGATGACCGTATCGCCCGGCATGATGCTGACGCTGCGGTGATTGTTGGAGGCCATGCGGGATAAGCCGGCCATGGGCTCGCCCTGGCTGCCCGTCGTCAGGATCAGGACCTGGTCGTCGGGATAACGTCCCAATTCGTCGGGCTCGATGAGCACGCCGTCGGGCACGTTCAGATACCCCAATTCAATGGCAATCTGCACGTTGTTGACCATGCTGCGGCCCAATACGGTCACCTTGCGCTTAAACTGCACGGCCGTATTGATCGCCTGCTGAATACGGGAAATATTCGAAGCGAAGGTCGCCAAAATAATGCGTCCCGTCGCAGCCCGGAAGGCCTTGCGGAAGGCGTGGCCTACGGTCGTTTCCGATTCGGTGTAGCCCGGCCGTTCTGCGTTCGTGCTGTCCGACATGAGCAGCAGTACGCCGCGGCGGCCCAGGTCGGCAAACTTGTGGATGTCCATAGGCTGGCCATCCACCGGAGTCAGGTCGATCTTAAAGTCGCCCGTATGGACGATCGTGCCTACAGGCGTCTTAAAATACAGGGCGCTGGCATCGGGAATAGAGTGATTGGTTCGGATAAAGCCCACTTTCATGCAGCCGATCTGTACTTCGTCGCCGTGCTGCACCTCGTTCAATTTGTAATTCGTAATGTGATTTTCCTTCAATTTGCCTTCAATGAGGCCGCATACTAATTTCGTCGCGTAAACGGGAACATTTACTTCATTGAGCAAATATGCCAAACTGCCGATATGGTCTTCGTGACCATGCGTAATGACGACGGCCCTCACCTTGTCCCTGTTTTCAATCAAATAGCTCATGTCAGGGATGACGAGGTCAATGCCAAACATATCGTCGTCAGGGAAAGACAGTCCGGCGTCAATCACGATGATGTCGTTTCCGTATTGGATTACGGTCATATTCTTGCCGATTTCGCCCAAGCCGCCCAATGGAATGACCATCAGCTTTTCTTTCTTAGCCAATTTTTTTACCTCCTGTACTATGAAATTTTATCCGTTCTAACTGTGTATATTGGATTGCCCGTCGGCCTGTGCCGACCTATTCTCCCGTGCAGGCAATCGATGCCAACTGTCTTATCAAAGATGCTTGCGTTCAGATATAACGAACAATAATGGACTTACCCTTCTATCATATTTTCCGTTATTTCTCTTCCTATGTCAATAATATGACTGTAAAATTCTACAATTTAAGGAAAAATTTAGAGTGCCGCAGCCGCCGGTTCATATATCTGCCCCTTTGCTGCCGTGCATCTGCGCAGTTTTCATAAAAAACAGCAGGACCGCAGCGACGATACCGCATACGGTCCTGGTGCCAAAACATATGTAGATGTCTTCTTGCCGCCCTTAGGCCGCTTCTGCTGCAGCGCCGTCTTTATCGGCTTCCGCCGCGTCGTCGGAACCCGGAATCGTTCCCGGAACGGCCGCTTCTTTGACTTCTTTCGGAGCCGTCAAATCGGCGTCTTTCGGAAGGGGCGCGCAGTCGATGGTCATGGAAATTTCGCTGTACTTGATAAACTGTTCCATGACGGCTTTGTTCGCGTCGGACGCGTCGCTTTCAGCCAATACTTCCTGCGCAACGGCGCGCATCTGCGGCGTCAAAGGCATCGTCACCTTGGAAATCCGCTTGGTCTTCGGATCGACGGTTACATTGACAGTTACGTCGCCCGTTTTCTGCAGGGCCTGGAGAACCTTTGCAAAGCCTTCGGCCTGTTCTTTCTTATAGCCGTCGGCAGCCCATTTTTCCTTATCGCCTTCGCGGTACAGCCGGCTTGCGTCATATACGACATCGTACGAATTCTTGCCGGCTGCCGTTACGGATTTCACGCCGGCCAGGACGTTGTGGTCGCCATGGAAGCGCTTGGAAATGGGATCGGCGCTCTTTAATTTGCGGGTTGCCTTTTTCCACGCGTTGTCGTCCTTCGAATCTTCATAGTAGATGTGCAGTACGTCGCCGTCCTGTTCCACATAACTGTGGACGGTCTTCGTGTTGTTCAGGACCTTCGCTACAGCTTCGCTCTTCATCTGGAAGGGTTCAGCCTGCATATCGATGGTGTTGGTCAGGGACACATTGCCCAAAAAAGGCATTTCCATATTGACCTGCAGGACGTATTCGCCTGTCGGTTCAGCCATCATATTGCGGGCCGCTTCTTCGTATACCTGCGACGGAGACGCCGCGAATGCCGCGCCGCTGGCCATAGCCAGGGCCGCGACCGTACAAAGAGCCTTTTTTACACGCATTCTTAAATTCATATTTCATTCCTCCTTGCGCAATAATAACTATTCCCGGAAAAGCCGAGGGACTGCCGGGGAATAACCTGAACACAGAAGCTACATGCCCGCCTTGCGGTACAGGCTGTAGAAATGATGGATAGGCCCGTGGCCTTTTCCAATCGGTTCGGCGTGGCTGATACCGTCGAAGACGTACTGCTTGGCTGCGGCGACAGCGTCGGCAAGATGCATGCCGTTCGCCAGATTGGAAGCGATAGCGCTAGACAAGGAGCAGCCCGTGCCGTGGGTGCTCGTGCTTTCGACGCGGCGGCCTTTGAAATAATGGAAGCCTTCGCCGTCGTATAAGATGTCCGTCGCATCTTCTACGCGGTGGCCGCCTTTGACCAGCACGGCCTTCGCGCCTAAGGCTGCAATGTCTTTGGCCGCCTGCTCCATAGACGAAAAATCAGCAATATGACGTCCCGTCAGCACTTCCGCTTCGGGAATATTCGGCGTCAGTACGTCTGCCAGGGGAATCAACTCCTCCTTCAGCGTCTGTTCTGCTTCTTCGGCCAGTAGCCGATGGCCGCTCGTCGCCACCATGACCGGGTCGACAACGACGAAGGGAGGCTTGTACTGGCGCAGCTTGCCGGCGATAATGCGTATCGTCTCGGGAACGCTGACCATACCGATTTTCACGGCGTCTACCTCTATATCTTCAAATACGGCGTCGATCTGCGATGCGATCATCTCCGGCGTCACGTCCATATATCCCCGCACGCCCTGCGTGTTCTGCGATACGACAGCCGTTATGACGTTCATGGCATAACAACCATGGGCGCAAAAGGTCTTGCAGTCCGCCGCCGCTCCGGCCCCGCCGGACGGGTCCGTCCCGGCAATCGATACTACGTGTTTCATAGGCTATACCTCCTAATTACTATCTATTATTTCTTTATCAGCTTTGCTGCCTTCGGGCTCATATACAGGAGCAGCGACGCCGTGCCCCCGTTGCTGTCAAAGGGATCATAATCAAACAAGGCCATGCTGCCCGTTTTGAACTGTATATCCAGACCGGTCCATGCCTTAGTCCATTGCTCTAAATAGGGCGAATGGCCGACAATGCACACGACATCCCCGTCGCTCCCGCACAGAATATCCTTATAGACGGCGTCCAGATCACCGGCTGCAATGGCCGGATGGGTATGAAAGGCAGTATAGGGAATGCGCGTATCAAAAAACGCCGCCGTTTGACACGTGCGGATATACGGGCTGGCCCACAGGACGGTAGTCCCTTCGGGCCACCACAGCCGGGCGGCGTCGAGCATTGCCGCAGCCTGCTTCTTGCCCTTTTCAATCAGTTCCCGCTTTTTATCGTCCATTCCGTCATGGTACGGCTCGGCTTTGCCATGACGCATCAAACAAACATACATGATTCGTCAATTCTCCTTTGCTCCCGCGTATTTCACTGTACATTGTTTTACGCGGCTTCTTTGAGCTCCTGCGGCTCGCCTAATTTTTATTTATTATACCATAATTCAGCACGCATATATATTGCCCTGACAAAATTGTTAAAAAGCTGTAAAAATTGGCGCCGCCTACATTTCGGCAGCGCCAATAGATGAGCTAGTTCTGTTGTTCTTTCAGCTTTTGTTTCTCTTTATACCGTTTCGTCCATTTCCAGCGATTGTGAAGCCAGAACCATTCGTCGGGATACTTGCGGATATGTGCTTCCAGACGATCGTTCAGCTGCTGCGTAACGTCATATACGATCCGCTTCTTTTCTTCCTTCGACAACGGCGTGTCGGACGTATAAGGCCGAATCGGCGGCAGCGCTTCTACGACGTAATGATAAGGTCTGTCTTCGTGAATGAAAATAGACAATATCGGATAGTTTTGTATGCCGGCCAGCTTCGCCGGGCCGTCGGCCGTCAGTGTATCCCGGCCGAACAGCTTGACCATGATGCCGGCATATCCCGGGTCCTGGTCCATGAGCAGGCCGATATAATGGCCCTTGGCCAAAAAACGTACCATGTCGCGGATGCCCGTCTTATACGTAACGTGCTGCTTCATCATCGCCCGGTATTCGTTGATAAACGTATCCGAGCCCTTATTGTCCTGCTGCTGCGCCACCGATATGAGAGGATAGCCGCTCATCGCCAAATACGCGCCGAGAAGCTCCCAGTTCCCTGCATGGGAAGCCATAAAAATCGCGCCCTCACCGCTCGCCTTGAGCTCGTCGAGATATTCTTTGCCATGAAACACGATTTTTTTATCGAGAATCTCTTTGTCATACACAGGATAGGACAGCACCTCGATGATCATACGGCCGAAGCGCGTCGTACTGGCTTTGGCGATCGCCATCGCTTCGCCGGCATCTGCCGTAAGGCCGCATTCAAGGATTTGATCCCGCGCCAAGATTTTGCGCTTCTTCGGCACAAAGGTCCAGAAAAAGGCGCCGAAAAACGCCCCCAAACCGCGGCGCATGAAAAAAGGAATATGGCAAATCAGAAAGCTGAGACATTTCATGAATGTATACATAGGCAGCCTCTTACATTCCCGCCTTTTTTTCTAATTCGGCAATTTTCTTTTCCAGAGCCTTGATCGTCTTGGCCATTTCAGGCAGACGTTTGATGTAAGCCTGCGTACGGCTCCATTCGATGTGCGGACGGACGGGGAATCCGGCGTAAACCTTATTGCCTTCCATATTTCCTGTAATCCCTGATTTTCCGGCAAATACAGCATTGTCGCCAATCGTAACGTGCCCCGTGCAGCCCGTTTGCCCGGCAAAAATAACGTGGTGGCCGACCTTCGTGCTGCCGGCAATCCCCGTCTGAGCGATAATAAAGCAATCTTCGCCGATTTCTACGTTATGGCCCAGGTGGACGAGGTTGTCGATTTTAGTTCCCGCCGCTACCTTTGTCGAACCAAGCGTCGCGTTGTCAATACACGTGCAGGCGCCGATTTCGACGTCGTCTCCGATTTCGACGTTGCCGATTTGGGGAATGCGCGTATGCTTGCCGTCTTTCGTAGCAAAGCCGAATCCTTCGCCGCCGATGACGGCGTGGGCCCGGATAACGTCGCGTTCTCCCAGAACGCAGTTTTCATGGATAACGGCGCCGGGGAAAATCGTCGTACCGTTACCAATGGAAACGTTGTCGCCAATGAACACGTAGGGATAGATGATGCAGTCTTCGCCGATCTTGACGTTCTTTCCGATAACGGCGTACGCCATAATGGCGGCATTTGCCCCTACAGACGCGCTTTCATCGACAATCGCCGTAGGATGGACGCCCGATTGTACAGACTGGCGAGGATGAAACAGCACAAGGAGCTTGGAAAAAGCCAAGCGAGGATTTTCTACGATCACCAGGGTATTGTCGCCGGCAGGCACTTCTTTTTCAACCATAACGGCGCCGGCGTGGACCTGAGGAAGATATTCCGTATAGGGGTCGACGGCGAAGGTAATATCCTGCTTCCCCGCTTCCGCCAACCCTTTAATATCCGAAATCACGGCGCTGCCGTCGCCAATCACAGTTCCGCCCAAAAATTCTGCTAATTCTTGCACTGTTTTTTCCACAATGTACACTCCTTTTTACTGCAGCTTTGCAATTAACTCATCGGTCACGTCGATGCCGCCGTTAGGCACGGCTTCTTTTACCATGACGATGCCCACTTCTTTTTCTTTAGCTATTTCGCCCAAGTTCGTCTGAATATCCGACATAAACTGCCGCTGCATGCTGGCGGCAAAAATATTCAATTCCTGCTGCGACTGCTGCTGTTTCTTTTGGAAGTCTTCAGCCGACATCGTGCTCTGCGCCTTCTGCAATTCCTCCGTTACGGACTTTTGCTTTTCTTCCGTTTTTTCTTTATATTTCTGTACGAGCGGCGCTTCCTTCCGCACCCGTTCCAAGTCGACGACGCCGACCCGGTCTTCGCCGCCGCATCCGGCAAGCATGCCGACGCACAGGGTTAACAGCGCGGCAGCCGTCAGCCGCTTCCACATTGTTTTCATCGTACAAATCCTCCTACTATCAGCCTAATCTGGCAATAATATCGTCGGTAACATCCCGCGCCGTTCCCACGCCGGCATATTCGCAGAAAATCATCTCTATGCCCTGCTCGTGCGCGACGTCGGCGGCTCTTGTCCTGATATCTGCCAGGATGGCCTCTTTGACATCTTTCATTTTCTTTTCTTTAGCCTGCAGTTTCTCTTTCCACTGCCGGTTCCACTCTTCCGGCTCCGGCCGGTCCTGCAGCGCGCTCAGCTGTGACTGGAAGGCGCTGCGGCTGTCGTCGCGGCGTTTTTCCAAATCGCCTTTTACGGTCTTGGCGTATTCTTCCAACTCTTTCTGCGCCTTTTCCCGATACGGAGCCATTTCCTTATCGATTTCCGCCGCCGTTTCGCCGCTGATTACTACGCTAGGTTCCGCCGATTTCAGCAGCTGCGCCAGCTCCGCTTCAGCGGCCTGCCGTTCTTCCTGGCTCAAGACCAGATTTTGCAACTTCAGCTGCAAATTGACGATTTTTAGCGAATCGGCATTCGAAATCATAGGCTGTGATTTCCTCTTTTCCTGCAGTATCCGGTCGTACTGCTGCTTCAGTCCGTTATTTAACTCCTGTTCCTTCAGCAGCACCTTGGCCTGCAGCTCCTGATTCAGCGCCGCCGTCCCGGCAGCATCCACAGCAGCAAACTGCTGCGACGCAATGCCTTCTGCCGCGGCCTTATGGGAGTAGTTCCACTGCTCAAACTGATATTGGGCAACCATGGCGTTGTATTCCAGCTCCAGCCGATGATATTCGCTGTATCTGGGATGACTCATAACCACGTGCTCCAGGTCGACATAGGCATACGACGGCCCTATCTCCGATACCTGATTTCGTTGTTCCATCGCACGCCAGCCTACGACTATGCAGGCGGCTATGACGACGGCGCCGATAACTGCCGCATATATCCGCTTCATGAGATCTCCTTATTTGGACTGAGAATCGTTCAGCTGCTTCGCTACTTGATCGGTAATGTCCGTACCGCCGTACAGGACGACGCGCTTATCTACGACGAGGCTGAGGCCCTTCGTGCTGGCAACGGAGCCGATAGCCGTATCGACTTTATCCTTCATGCCCTTGAAGATTTCTTCCTGCTTCTGGTTCATTTCTTCCTGCATTTTCTGGAACAGCGCCTGTTTTTGTTCGTCCGTCATGTTCGCAGACTGTTCGTCAAACTGTTTCTGCATGTCTTCGCCGGCCTGCTGAAGCTGTTTCTGTGCCTCTACGGCGTCCTGATTATCCGGCGTGATGACCTTGCTCATATCGACGACGCCGATATTGCTCGACGGCGCAGCGTTGACGGGATTGCCCATCTGCATGACGGCTAAGCCGGCAATACTGAGAACGAAGACGACGGCAATTACGCCGGAAAAAATTTTAATATTTCGTTTTTTACCCATTTCTGACATCATAACGGCATGTACTCCTTTATGTTTACAAATATCCGATGACCCTGAGCCAATTGTCATGGTCGGATATGATATATTCTAACCCGATGTATTCGTGGACGCGGTAGGTCAGGCCGATTTCGTCCTCATGATTTGTCAAATCCCTGTCGAAGCGAAGCATCCATTTTTTGCCCAGGTACTGGCGCACCCATACGTGGCTGCTGTCGTCGTCCGTCTCGTACTGATAACCTAGACGGGTATATTTCCCCCAGCGGTAAAAGTAGCCGGGAATGATATTCCAATCGACGGAGCTGGGCATGAATTCCACCTGCGTATACACCTCGTGATGGCCGCCGATTTTGCGGCCTAAATGGGCTTTTAAAACCGTGTCGTCGCCGCTGTTGTCATCGCGGCCGACGTCGACGTAGGCCCCGGCCTGAATATCGTAAAAATCAGTTCGGGAACGCAGCTGGATCTTTATATTTTCGCCGACTTCCACGACAGGGTCAACTTTCAGCTTGTACTTGCGGATAACCCATTGGCTGTCTACGCTCCGGCGCAGGTCAGCCTGTATATCTCGTTCATGGCGGTGAACAAACGCCACGGGCAGGCCTTCCAGCCCAGCGTAGCGTTCTTCTATGTTCTTGCGGGCGCTGAGGAAAATCACTCTCGGCAGATGTTCCGCCTCAATCGCTACGTCCACATTGCGCACTACAGGCAGCTTCGGCAGCAAGTAAATTTCTACCTCTGCCCTGCGCCCCGGCGTAATGGCGATATGGGGATAAAATTCCGGCAGCTGGCTTTCCAGTTCGCTTTCCATCACCGCTTTTATCGTACCGTCCGCCCAGTCCAGGGCGTCGACAGGCAGGCCGACGAGGAGATTTTCTACGATAGACGAAGCATTGCGCAAATCGCCGTCGGCCAGGCGTCGGCCCATATCGGGAAGGGCGCCGTAATCCACATGCATGGCGACGGATTGAATCGTCTCTCCCCACGGACGGATCTGCACGGCCAACGTCGTGTCCTCGCCCGGCTGAATCTGAATCGATTCCACAGTGTAGCCAATTAGGACCCGATTGACGATATCGTTAATAATCCGGTTATATTCCTCGCCGTTTGCCAGCACCTCGCCGCTGTCATGGGTCAGCAGCACGTGGTTTCCCACGGTTTGAATGCTGGCCGCTATGCGCTTTTGCACCAAGGGCGGCATCTTCTCCTGCACGGAAGAGACGCTGACGCTGACATGAGCGATGGGAGCCGCCCATGCGCTGCCAACGCTGCAGCAGGCGCATACGACTGCTCCCAAGCCCGCTCGAAGTATAGTCGATTTCATTGGTCCGACAGCATTAGAACTTGCCGCCGAAGCTGAAGTGGAACTTGCCGCCTTCATCACCTACACCGTAGTCAAGGCGAATAGGCCCGATAGGTGTCGTAACGCGGAATCCCAGACCGCCAGCTACGTGCAGCTCGTCGTTATCATGGTACCAAGGCACTTTATCCGTGCCGCCCCAGGCGTTACCGGCATCGACGAAGAATACGCCCTGTACTTTTTTAGCGATGGGATAGCGGTATTCGATGGTACCCAAGTACATCTTGTCGCCGCGGAATTCGTCGTCTTCAAAACCGCGAAGGTTATCGGCGCCGCCCAGCGTGAACAGGTCGTTGTACGGCATGTCGCCGTCGGCAATGCCGCCCATGAGGCGAACGGCGATGACGTGGGCATGGCCGACCTTGTAATACAGACGATTTTCGACGATGAACTTAAAGTAGTCGAAATCGCCGCCTAAGCCGTTGCCGGCCCAGACACCCGTAAAGGACAAGCGTTTGCCCCGCGTCGGGTCGAAGACGTTGTCGCGGTTGTCGAATACATGGGACCAGCGCAGGCTGTTCGTGCGTCCGAAGTTATCGTCTAAATATCCGTTGGTTTTGAAGTTTAGATCATCTCCATTGACGATCCCATAGTCTTGGCGATAGTCATACCCGCTGTTATAATCTTTATATTTTGTTTCCTTGGTTTCCAACGTAACGAAATCGCTGACGTATTCGCTGCGGACGCGGCCATAGGTGATATTGAAGCCCCGGGTCTGGCGGTCGTAATCGGCCACGGAATCGCCGTCTTCATCATAGTCTTCATAATCATTTTCGCGGTCAAATAAGCTGAAGCCGATGGAATCGCCATGATCGTTAAGCCACGGATGGGTATAGGAGAAAATATAGTTTTTATTGGAATGGGTTTCGCCGCCGAATTCCCACTGGATGCTGACCTTATCGCCCGTACCGCGCAGGTTCGTTTCGCTCAGGCCGAGAATCCCGACCAGGCCGTCCGAATCGGAATAGCCGGCACCAATCGTAACGGTCCCTGTTTTTTGTTCTACGACGTCGATTTCAACAATGACGTCCTGAGCATTTTTCTGGCCCGGCAGGAGGCGAACGTTTACGTCTTCAAAGTATCCCGTGTTGTAGACGCGCTGAATGCTTCGGCTGGCGACTTCACGATTAAATACGTCGCCTTTCTTAAAACGCAGTTCGCGAAGGATTACCTTGTCTCGCGTCTTCGTATTGCCGCGCAGCGCAATGTCTTCTACATGGACTTCAGATATGCCGATATGGAGAATTCCTTCTTCGTCGAGGCTGACTTCCGACACGCGGTTCAGCATGTAGCCGGCATTATTGTACGTCGTATTGATGGCGGCAATGTCGCGGCTGACAATCGACGTATTGAGCACCGAGCCCGGCGTAATCGTAATGAGCTTTTTGATATCGCCGTCCGAAAGGGACTTATTCCCTGTAATCTCTATGCCGTTGACGACAGGGTTCATCTGAACGGTGTAGTTCAGCTGAACCCCTTCGGGTACGTTGGTAAAGGACGGTTTAACCGTAGAAAAGATGCCCGTCGAGCCGATGACGTTCAAGTCATGGCGGATATAGGCCATATTGACGGCGTCGCCGACGCGCATAGCCAATCGCGGAAGGATGTTTTCCTCGATTTTTTCATCCGGTACCGGGCTGACCGTAACAGACGTAGCCGTCTTGTTGAGGTACGGCGCGACGTCGCTGTCCGATACAAGGCTGCCGTAGGGCAGGTTGACCCCGCCTTCCGGCGGAATGACAGCCATAGGATAGTTGGGAACGCTGGAATCTACGACGAAGTCGCCGATTCTAGCCGGGAACTGTACCGGCGTGCCCGGCAGTTTGGGAGCAGGCGCAGCCGGAGCTGCTGCAGGCTGCGATGCAGCGTCAGATGCTGCAGCCGGAGCCGTTTCAGCAGAAGCCGCTGTTTCCGCGGCCTGAGGCGCAGCTTCATATCCAGTACCTGGAACAGCAACAGGAGCAGCGCTTTCCTGGGAAGAAGCTTCGGCGGCCTTATGAATTTCTTCCGGCGTCTTGCCTTCAGCAATTGCTGCCAGCTCTTCCTCCGTTTCATACCCAGTCAGCCCCGATTGGGCCGCCGCCATCGTATCCTGCGTCGCCTTATCGGCCCGCGCCGTTATCGTCGCATTGACGGCCATCTTTTCAGTGCCCGACATTCCTGCGGCCGAAACGACATCGGCGGCAACGACGTCCTTACCTACTGGTTCATATCCCGTCGCACCGGCAGCCGGAGCCGGCTGCGCCGCCGTTTCGTCGCTTGCCCATACCGGGCAGGTCATCATTGCGCTGGTCATCATCAAGACAAGAAGCTTCTTCTTCCGCGTATTCATACAAAACCTCCATTTATTTATTCTTTACGTCCGTACCGCGCAGGCTATGGCGCGCATCTCGTACGGCCTGCTGTATCTGCGCGTCTGTCAGCACCTCTTTCGGCGCCGGCGCGCTGCGTTGAATCGGCGCGGCAGCTTCTGATGCCGAAGCAGGCGCCGCTGCGTCATCGCGTTGTTCCTGCGAGGCTGTCGGCCTCGCCGCGGCAGCAGACTCTGCATGAACCTGCTGCCCTGCATATGGTTCAGGCTGCGCCGACGCCTTGGCCGGTGCAGCCGGCAATTTCTCAGGAGACTGCTGTACTGCCGGTGCGGCATCCCGTACCGGCAGCGCCGTCGCGGGACTTTCCCTGGTCGCGGCATACCACAATCCGGCGGCCATGACGGCAATCCCCATGGCCGCTGCGACGCGAAGTTTAGCGCGCACCTTCAGGCCATGGCGTTTCCGCAGATTTTTCATCTCGGCTTCTGCCAGCATGAGATTCAGTTCTCCCTGGATTTCAGACTGGCGGTCAAAGGACTGCTCCGCTTTTTCCAGCCACATCTTGGCCGACCGGACATGTTCAGCTATATTATTGCCTGATTTTCCCATATACTGCTGACTCCTTTCTGAACATACCTATAGTATCCTGACATACTGCCTCGTTTGTAACAGAAAAAAATCAGCGAAATTCCTATATTACATGAAAAATACTCCATAAACCTTTAGTTTTCTGCGAAAAACACCTCGGTTACTTTTTTTTGCAGTCGTGAATAAACTGACTGAGCATGCCTCGGACGCGGCGAATCCCTCGTTTCTGCAAGCGGTAGACATAGGGCAGGCTCACGTCCATGTCGCGGGCCAGATATTTCTGCTGCTTATCCTGCAAATACACGCCCTCAAGGACAGTCTGCTCCTTCTGCGGCAGACGCTGCAGCGTCTTGGCTACGTGTTCAAACAGCAATCGTCGCCCCGTCTGCTCTGCAATATCTACGTCTTCGTCAGGAAGCATTTCCCGCAGCGTCAATCCGTTTTCATCAGGCTCGTCGATGGACAAGGACGCCATGCTGCCTTCCTTATTCAGGTAGTCAACGATTTCTCCCCGAATGCGGTGTACGGCAAACAAAGGAAAAGCCACATTGCGCCGGTAGTCAAAGTGCTCGACGGCTTCTATGAGGCCGACCGTCCCTTCCTGTACGGCGTCGGGCAGCAAATCCGCCCGGATGTGCCAGCGCATCGCCTCTTTGAATACGAGAGGCTGATATTGCTCGATGAGCTTTCTGCGGCTGGCCATATCGCCGTCGTCCTTGTACGCCTTCCATAAGGCCCGCTCTTCCTCCGGCGTCAAGAGGGAAATGCGCTTTAATTCTTCTAAATATCGTTCCAGCACGCTGTCCCCTCCTGTTCCTAATAGAATGAATAGCGGTACATGCCGCCGACAAAACTGTCGTCGTCGGACGTCCAGGCGTTGACGCTGAACCGGCTGCCCAAATCATACTGGGCGCCGAAACGGTTGTCGTCGTGATTTAACCCGAAAGCCGCCGTAAGCATGAAGTTATCAAACAGATATTTGCCCATTTCGATGTTGTAATAGTTGTTGCTTACATCGCTGTGCTTGTCGCTGAAATCCAAAGACCCGTTGGTAACGGTCAGCATGTCCAGATACAGCGCCTTTTCCAGCTCCTGCGTAATACCCAGGCTGTTCAGGGTCATGCGGATACCCGAACCGACGAGGGTACTCATGTCCTCGCTGTTCAGGGAGCTCTGCTGCTTACTGCTGCTGTTGCGCAGCGTAATCAAGGAAATGATCTGCTGCTTCGTAAGCGGCGGGTCCGACCGCAGCACCAGGTCCATATTTTCTACAGGACCTCGGAGCGTCAGCAAGACGCCGTACTGGCCGACGCGCGTGTTCCCTTCGATGTCGACAGACGGCAGGAACGAGCCGAACTGATTGAAGTCAGCCCGGGCTTTGGACAGGCGGAACGTCGTATTTAAATAATAGACCGTCCCGCGCGACGCTTCGAACCGGCCCGACGGCACAGGCCACGTCGTCGACCCTCTGAAACGAGCAGAGCCATGTACCATTAAATCATATAATGCCGGATTATACAACCTCACTTTTTCCCCTAAGTTTACAGAAACGTCCAATTCCAGCTCTGGAGCGCTGGAACTATCGGAAAAGCTCAGGGGTATATCCAGCGTCGTGTTCGCTATATCGATAGAACCGCTCAGCTTAGGACCTCGCTGACCTTCGCCTAAGGTAAAGGTTCCGTTCAGCGGCCCCTTAAAATAATCGCAGTCCAAGGCCAGTTGATTCAAAAACAGATTGCCTTCATACTTTGTCAACTGCCAGCCGTCCCAGGCGGCCTGCCCTTGGACGAAAACACTGCCCGGATCTTTGGCTCCTTTTTTGTCCATCGTCGCCGAGGCGGTTACAGAGACGTTCTGGCCGCCAAATACGATATTGCCCGTAATGTGTTCCAGCGGATAGGCGACATCGCTGAACTGGATGGAACCGTCCTGCACGCTCACGCTGCCGTGTATCTGAGGCTCTGCCAGCGTGCCTCCCAGCTGCAGAGACCCTTCGACGCCGCCCTGCGCCGATTCGACGGCAGGCGTTAGGACTGCTAAAATATCCAGCCCCGTGTTGTCGAGCTTGAGCGTCACGTCCATCGGCTCGGCGCCCCGCCCGCCGTGAAGCGCGCTGACAGGTATGTCGCCGTAGGCCGCGACTTTATAGGGATCGCGGGCTAAATAGGCCTGATCGATATGTATATTTCCATCGCGGATGTTCAATAAGGCAAAGCCGTTGGTGAAGGATACGCCGTTAATAGCGCCGCCGTTCAGCTGCGCCGACACGTCGGCTTCCAAATCGTCGCCCGTGCCGCCCAGGGCCGCGGCAAAATCAATGGGCGTATCGACGGCTACGTCAGTCTGTCCCAAAATATCCAGCAAGATGCGGGACGGGAAATTGCGGGCCGCCACCTGCATATCGACGGGGCCGTGGAAGGCATAGGTCCCCTTCGCAGCCAACAGGCTGTCGCCAGTCTTCAGGGCCAGCTTATTAACCTGTACCGTTCCCTTTTCCAGGCGAATATCTATATCCGCCGGCTCGACAGCTTGTCCGGCCAGCGATGCGTCCGTAATCTGCCCTGTAATAGACGCTTTCGGATCAGACGACGTGCCTTCCAAATCAATTTGGCCGTTTATATGGCCTTCTACCTTCTGTACAGGCACGGCGGCCAGCTTCAGGATGCTGGCGATGTCGCCGTTGCGAACGCCGGCCTGTCCGCGCATCCAGCCGTCTTCCGTGCGGTACAGCAGGTTCGCATCGTACGAGCCGCCGCTTTGGTCAAAGTGCAGGTCCGTCAGGCGCACCAGCTTGTCATAATACGCAAAATCACCGCGTACGTTCGTCAGCTCCATGCCGTTGATCGTAATCGTATCGGCCCGCAGAGAGCCCCCGGCCGTCGGGTTGTCCGGCGTGCCGCCAATATGGGCGCTGACGTTGAACACGCCGCTCCGCGGCAGGCGGCTGCGCGGCATCATGCGGGAAATATCCAGTTCCTTTCCTTCAATATCCAGGTTCAAGGACTGGCCGACAGAGCCCTGTACGGATACAGACGCGTTGTACGACGAAATATCGCCGTTCGAAATATAAAGGACGCCCTGATCCAGGCGATAGTCGGCGCTGATATTTTTATATAAGTACCCAGCGTAAGAACCGCTGGTCAAGTGGAAGGTTCCCTCTGCGACCGGGTCGTCTATGGTTCCGCGAATCGACACGGTATTATCCGCCCAGCCCGTCATGGGCAAATCGCCCTGCCCAATCGCCGGCAGGAGTTTTTCCAGGCGCATGTGCTCCGTAGTCATCGTCCCGCTGACGGCTCGCGTATCTAAATCTACCGTTCCCGACAGTGTATGAACGCCGTCTTTATATCGCCAGTATGCAGCGGGGATTTCAATTTGACGGCCGACACCGCGAAGGGTTCCGTCGATAGAATCAAAGGCCAAGTGCTGAATCGAGCCGTTCCGCCCGCTGACAGACAGTTCCCACTGCAGGTCGGGGCCGTATACATGGCCTGCCGCCGACACAGAGCCGCTCATAGGCACGGAAGCGGCAGAACCCAGCACGTCGAGGGACACGTTTTCTGCCGTAAAGGCAATGTTCGGCGCGCCCGTATACATATCATAGGTGCCGCCGCCCCGAATCGTGCCGCCGCCGACAGCCATGTCCAAATTCGACAGGGTAATAACTCCGTCGGTGTAGGAAAAATCGGCAGAACTGCGATCTGATTCTATGCCGTCGTATGAAAGGCCGTAGGCTTCCGCCCGGCCCAAAGCCTGTACCGTACCGCTCTGGAGATTGCCGGCCGCCTGGACTTCTGCCGAAACAGCCCCCAATACGGAAACGGGGACCGCAGGAATCTGCGACAAGTCGACAGACGCAGCCTTCGCCTCGGCGGTGAAATCGCCCGTATCGGCATGATAAGCGCCGCGGCCCGTAATCTCGCCTCCGGCGGCATGGGCTTTTAGATTTTCGATCTGCGCCACGTGGTCTGCGTAGGAAATATCCGCCACGCCGTCGTCGAGAAGCCAGCCGTCGTAAGCGACGTTCGAAGCGGTGAGCTTGCCCTTGCCGCTTACGTCGTCGGCCGTCCCCCACAGGGTTCCCTTAAATCCGACTGTACCGGAAACGGGAGCCGGTATAAATTCAGAAAAAGCGTCCAGCGCCGCACCCGGCACGTCGACGTCTATATTGAATACAGGAGACGCGCCGTTGGTCTTCACAATGCCGTCGGCCTGAAATTCCTGGCCGTTGATCGTCCCCGATACACCTTTCAGCAGTACATCGTCCGTCCCCAGGGAAACATGGCCCGTAAGCCCGTCTACGCTGAGGCCGTACGCTGCGGCTGCGCCGTCTGCAATGTCGGCCTGCCCCGATACGAAGAGGCCGTCTTTGCCGTCGGCTACCCGCGCTTTTACATTCTCGGCAGCGCCGCCGAGAATCGTCACGTCTACGTCCTTTGGAATAAAGGGAGCGGCATACGACGCGTCGATGCGTTCGGCCTGTATCGTCATATCATATTGCCGCGCCGACGTATACGTTCCCGAAAGAATCAGGTCGTAGCCGTCCAGCGAGGCATCGGCTGTCAAGGCGATGGCCTTGGGGTATTCGGCAAAGGACACGGAGCCATCTACGTCTTCCAAAGCCACCGTCCTGCCGCTTCCATCAGGCAGCAGCACGCGCACGACGCCGTCGCTCAGGCGCACGACGCCGTAAAAATCTGCGCCCCTTTCCGTATCACTCGGTTTAATAAGGGCAGCAACATTCCACGAGCCGTCTTCATTTTCCCAGAGATGCACTACGGGCTTGTCGACGGCTACTGTATCCAGCGACGCCAATACGTTCCCATCCCATAGAGAAGGCAGTATTTTGACGGGATTGACATACACGTCGATATCTTCGCTTTCCAGCACGATCCGCCCCTTCGCGTCGCGGATAACCGGACGGGATATGGTCACCTTCCCCGTCAGGGAAATATCCATCGACGCGAAGGATAAGGTTCCGTTTAGCTTGCTATTTGCTGTTGTCGTTACGATTTCGCTCAGCTGCTGCGTTAAAGCCGGTTTTTCCATCCAAAAAGCCGCCGTGGCCGACAGAAAAAAGGCCGACGCAGCGCAGCCGGCTATCCATTTTTTCTTCACGCCGAGTCTCCCGCATGTACATATAAAAAACAAAAGTGTATGAATCTCTTTTTATTCTACCTAGGCCGGTACATAAAATCAAGAAATATATGGCGTCCTTCAAAAATTGTTTAAAACTTGTGACACGCCGTCTGTATTGCAAAGAAGGTCATAAGCCGCCGTCCCGATGGACAGCGCTTATGACCTTGCAATACGCCTGTATATAATTTATTCCGTCATGGACGGGATGACGACGCCGGACCGAACGTCTACGCCCATCGCCTGTTCCAGCTGGGCAATGCCGACGTTATAGTCGTACAGCGCCTGAATGTAGTTCGTCTGCGCCTGATTCAGGTTTAACTGCGCGTCGAGAACGTCCAGGTTGATGCCGACGCCGGCCTGATAGCGGACGCGGGCAATCTTGAAGCTTTCTTCGGCTTCAGCGACGGCAGACTGGCTGGCTTCTACGCGCTGCGCGGCGCTGCGGATGTTCAGGTAAGCCTGCTTAACGGCCAGCTGAACGGCTTCGCGGGTCTGCTGTTCCGTTTCACGGGCAGCCAGCAGGGCCTGCTTGGCTTGTTTAACGCGGGCGTTCGTCGCGCCGCCGTCAAAGAAGCTGAACGTAATGCCGCCCGTTACGCGCCATGCACTGTTGCCCGAGCCGGGGAAATCTTCGTCGCTCCAGTCGTTGCCGGCTCCGATAGATACGCTTGGCATATTGCCGGCGTTGGCGATGCCGATATTTTCTTCAGCCTGACGGACGCTCAGCGCAGCCTGCAGGACTTCCGGCCGGTATTTCATAGCGTAGTCCAAGGCTTCCTGAAGGGAAATATCGTACGATTCGAAGGGGAGATGATGGTCTACGAGCTCCAGCTTCGTCTGCAGCGGCAAGCCGAGGATGTTGTTCAGGTTCGCTTCGGCAACGGCCACGTTGTTGTCTGCCGTGACGGCGTTCGTCTTGGCGTCGGCCAGGGAGACGTTCGACGTGAGGACGTCGAGCTTGGCGACGGTGCCGACATTGTACTGGGCCGTGACGTTATCGACGTGGCCCTGCATATTCGTGACCGCTTCATGGTATACGTCGCGCAGCTCTTCATATGCCAGCAGGCCGAAATAGCCCTGAACGGCTGAAAGCTTTGTCGCCTGTTCTACCCGCAGGATTTCTTCCTGGGCGCTGGTCTTGCCCAGCTTAGCCACGGCAATCTGTCCTTCTACGCGGCCGCCCGTATAGAGGGGAATATTGACGCTCAGGCCGTGACCGAAGGAGTTGGTAATGCTGTCCCGGTTATTCATGCCGGAGCTGCCGCTGTTTTCACGGCGCGACGCGTCGAAGGTGTAGCTGAACTGAGGCATTTTGCCGGCCCGCGCTTCATCGATGTAGTATTCGGCGCTCTTCAGGTCATAATGGGCGACCTTGATATCGCGGTTATAATCCAAGGCCATCTGCACAGTCTTGGGCAGCGTCAGCTCGACGGCCTGATCCGGAGCTACCCGGCCGATGACGATAACCGGGTCCTGCTCTTTTTTAGCGGCGCGCTTCTGCGCTTTCTTTTCCGATTCCGCTGCGATCTGGCGGGCTAATTCTTCCCGCAGAGCCGGCGTCACGTCGACAGGACGCACTTTCGCGACGCTTACCGGCGCTTTCGGCGCCGCTTCAGCCGATGCCTGGGCAGTGTCTTCCGCAAAGGCCGACGCGCCTCCCAAAGTCGTTACCATCATGGCGATGATTATCTTTCTGTACAAATTCTTATTCATCTTGGGTACCCCCGTCAATTATTTTCTATCCTTTATCATAAAACTGGAAATATGCTAAAAAGCATAGTTGATGCCGTAATAATTGCCGCCGTCGCTCCTGTCCATGGGACGGGTAAACTGGCCGAATAAATAAATATCCGGCAAGATGCGGTACTGGGCCTTCACGCGGTACCGCCAGTCGTTGGGGTCGTACCCCTCCAGGCTCAGGCGGAACGGCCCGTCGGCGAATAAATCGACGCCGACGCCCAAATCGCCGTTGATCAGGCCGAAGCGGCTGTCAAACCAGGAACTGCGGCGTCCAAACTGCAAGTTGAGATTCGTACCGTTGCCAATACTTTCAGCTCCGACCAAAGCGAAGGAATTGTTCCGGTACACCCTAAAATTTGCATGGGCCCCGCTTTCACTTTGCGTATCATTATACAGGAAGCCCGCTTCTCCTTCAAACTTCACGTCGCCGCTGCCGCCGAGGATATTGTTGACCTTCGTCGTGATCTCAGCCGTATTGTGCAGCGTCGTCTGAATGTCTGCCTGGCTCTGCGGATTGGTCGTCATCGTTTCCATAGAGCGGGCAATTGTATCGAAGCGTTCCGTAATATTTTTCATATTGGCGGCCATTTCCCGGACGTTGGCCGACGTGGCCCCGTCGCCGTCCAGCTGCTGCAGCGACGCGTTCATCTGCGCCGTCATCGCCGCCATATTGGCCGTAATCTGCTGAATATTCGCGGCGTTGGCCTCCATCATGGCGCTGGTCTGTCCCGTAATGGCTTCTACATTTTGAATAGAGCCGCGCATCGCCGCCTGGGTCTTGGCGTCGCCGAGGATAGCGTTGATATTTTTTATCATATCATTGGCACCGTTGATCAGCGTGCTGGCGCTGTTCATCATGTCGTCCATGGTTTTGCCCTGATTGCTGTTCAAGGTATCGCCGTCGGCCAGGATATTGTTTTTATCATTGCCCGGCGTAATCGCTACGATTTTTTCGCCCAGCAGGCCGTCCGTCGTAATCGCCACCCGCGAATCCTTGGGAATTTCCGTCCCTTCGTCAATCCGCAGCACGATATCCACGCCGTTCCGAAGGGGCGTGACCTTTTCTACCTTGCCGACATGGACGCCTACGTAGCGTACGGAATTCCCCTGCTGCAAGCCGTTGGCGTCATGAAATACGGTGTGAACCTCGAAGCCGGGATTGCCGAATATCTCGGCGTGGGCCAAGGTGATGATGACATATGTAAATACCAGGACGCCGACAATGGTTACGAGGCCGACCTTGGCTTCCGCACTCCATCTCATAGCATCGTCTCCCTTTCCTCGGGCAGCTCGCCGCCGTAAATAAACTGCAGTACTTCCCGATCTTCTGTATGTTTAAATTCTTCCTTCGGCGCGATCAGCCTGAACCTGCCGCCCTGCAGGAAGGCTATCCTGTCTGCGGCATAAAAGGCCGACCGCATATCGTGGGTAACGAGAATCGACGTGGCTTTCAAATGCCGCTGCATGCCGACAATAAGGCGGTTAATATCCATGCTCCGCAGCGGGTCGAGCCCGGCCGTCGGTTCGTCGTATAAAATAGTCTTCGGGTCCAGGGCGATTGCCCGGGCCAGGCTGACGCGCTTTTTCATGCCGCCGGACAAATCGTTGGGCATCATGTCCTCAATGCCCTCCAATCCGACGAGGCTGAGCTTTTCCCTGACGATTGCCTGTATTTCCTCCTCGCTGCAGCGCGTACGCTGCCGCGGGCCGAAAGCCACGTTCTCCCCTACGGTCATAGAGTCGAACAACGCCGAGTATTGAAACACCATGCCCATATTCCGGCGCATTTCATTGAGCTGCTCTTCGTCGTACGGCGTAATGTCCGCGCCGTCCACAAAAATGCGGCCCCTTGTCGGCTTCTGCAGGCCGATGATCAGCCGCAGGATCGTACTTTTCCCCGAACCGCTGGCCCCTAAAATGGCCAGCGTCTCCCCGTCGCAGATGTCGAGGTCGACGCCGTCCAGGACAACCTGGCTTCCATAGGCTACGGTTACATCGCGCAAACTAATCATAGGCTCTCCTAATACAAAATGACAGACAATAGGTAATTGCATATAAAGATAAAAATAATGGACGTGACGACAGACTTAGTCGTCGCCTGGCCTACGCCCTCTGCGCCGCTCTTGGCGTGCATGCCTTCATAGCAGGCAATCAGGGCGATAATGCCGCCGAAAAACATGGCCTTGATCAGGCCGTATACGATGTCTCCTACCTCGGTAAACAGCTCGACGGAATTCATATACGTAAAATGAGTCAGGCCGGCGCCAAAGGTCGCTACGGCGTAGCCTCCGGCCGTACCGATGACATACCCGTAAAACGACAGGATCGGCACCATGATGACGCAGGCGACGAAACGGGGTACGACGAGGTAGGCAATCGGATTGACGGCCATGCAGCGCAGGGCGTCGATTTGCTCCGTAACCTTCATCGTGCCCAATTCGGCCGTCATGGCCGCACCTACGCGACCGGCGACGACGACGCCGGTCAGAATCGGCCCCAGCTCGCGGCCCATGGCGATAGACATGACGCCGCCCAAGGTAGACTGGGCGCCGTACCGCAGCAGGATATCCACGATCTGCAGGGTCATAACCATGCCGGCAAAGAGAAGGGTCAGGCTGACGATGGGCAGGGAATTGACCCCCAGATGAGCCATCTGCGCGACCGTCAGGCCGCGCTGAATTTTGGGAAGCTGTCTCAGGGTTTGGATGAATAAAATAGCTAGAACGCCGACCTGTTCAAAGATATGAAGGGTAAAGCGCCCTACTCTCTCCAATGCCTCCTGCACCGACAACCACTCCTCTCCGGCTTTGATTTCTCCGTCTATTTTACTATACCATCAATAATGGGCCGCTGTAAAACGAGAAACGAGAATTGTTAAAAAATTGTTAGAAAACTGAAAAAACCTTTTGAGTTTTCTTATAAATAAGATAATAGCATTTTATCCTGCAAATGGCAAGAAAAAAGATGGCTCCGTCCCGTCCCGCCAAAAACAGATGTGGTATAATACATACAGACAAGTATAGTTATATTTCTATTAAAAGGAGCGATACGCATGAACGAAACGATACAAACCTTAATTTCCCGCCGCAGCATCCGCAAATACAAAGCGGAACAAATTCCCGAAAGCGACTTGCAGCAAATCCTGGAAGCAGGCATGTACGCCGCCAGCGGCATGGGCATCCAGCCCGTCACGATGGTCGTCGTGCAGGACAAGGAGACGATTGCTAAATTAACCGCCATGAACGCTAAGATTATGGGAACGGACAGCGATCCCATGTACGGCGCGCCAACCATTGTCGTCGTGTTGGCCGACATGGAAAAATCGGCCAACGCCTGGTCCGACGGCTGCCTGGTCATGGGCAACCTCATGAACGCCGCCGCTTCCTTAGGCATTGGCTCGTGCTGGATCAACCGGGCCAAGGAAGAATTTGAATCGGCCGAAGGCAAAGCGCTGCTCCGCCAGTGGAACCTGCCGGAACACCTCGTAGGCGTCGGCCACTGCATCCTCGGCTACGCCGACGGCCCCGTGCCGGCAGCAAAACCGCGCAAGGCCGACTTCGTAACTTACGTCCGCTAATTTCATACCGTCAAAAAAACTGCAGCAATGCCCTGCCGGCACTGCTGCAGTTTTTATATTTCATCATATAGGAAGCGCGCCAAATACGACATATCGTAAATAGCCTGGGCTTCATGGACTATCCCGTCGGCCATGAGACAGCACACGTAGGGCCGGCCCTGTTTCCAGACGATGCCGCAGTCGTGATATATGCCGTCCAGCTCGCCCGTCTTATGTTCTACCGCCACGGTATTGGGAATTTGCGCCGGCAAAATGCAGTTATCCTCCTGCTGGGCCAGGATAGCCCGCATCGCCTCGTCGCGCCGCCCGTCGACGCAGGTCCCGGAGGCCAGGCGCAGAAACAAGCGCCCCATATCGCCGGGAGACGTCACGTTTTCTTTCCCCTGGCGGGCCGCCTCGAAATCCATCATCTTGCGCCGCAGCAGTGTATGCTCCATGCCCTGCCGCCGAATTTCCTCGTTAATGGCGTCGAAGCCCAGCACATCGATGAGCATATTCGTACACGTGTTGTCGCTTTCGACGATCATGTGAAACACCAGCGTACGAAGAGATACTTCCGTCCCCTCCGGCAGGCCGTAAAACGAACCGCCTTCGACGCCGCCGTAAACGGGATAAGTTGTATCAAAGGACAACTGTCCCTCTTTTTCCTGACGGAAGACGCAGGCCATGATGGGTACCTTGATCAAGCTGGCCGACGGCATGACCCGGTCGCGATAGAAAAAGTCGTCGCCGCCATCCAGAGGGCGGCAGTACACGGACACGGCGGCCTTGTCCTGCCAATGCGTTTCTATATAGTTCTCCAGCCGTTCTTTGCATAAGGCCACATCTACTCCTCCTTCGCCGTCTTTATCGTTTTTTCTCCGCTAGGCGCAAGGCCGCGGCATTCCGGGCAATACCCGTACCATTCCAAATTGTGCCCGACAATATCGAACTGGGTCTTCTCGGCTAATTCCGCTTCAAATCCCGCCAGGGGACAGTGGTCGATTTCCACGATGCGGCGGCATTTCAGGCAAATCAAGCGGTGCCGATGGCCCATTGCCCGCAGGGAAAAGCCGTATTTCCGAGAATCAGGCAGATAATGCTTTTCCGTCAGCTCCTTGGCCGTAAACATTTCCAGTATGCGGTACACCGTGGAAAAGTTGATGCCCTGTCCTTGGCCGATGAGCTCCTGATAAATATCTTCCGCCGTCAATACGCCGCCGTGCCGGTACAGCGCATCCAGGACCAGCTTGCGGGTCCTGGTGCTCTTTAATCCGCAGCGGTGGAGGCATTCTTCACGGGCCTCGTTATGTATTATGTCGTCCATAGCTGTACCTCCTTACGGCCGCCGGGCCTGCGCCGTTTCTTTATATGCAATGACGGCCAGCAGCATGAGAACGGAAACAATCGCCGTCACGCCGCCTGGCGCGGCGTCGATTCCGTAGGCGATGCCCAGGCCCAGAATAATATCTAAAAAGCTGAACAGGACGGACCATACCATAGTCCGGCGAAATCCCTTCCGCAGCTGCAGCGCCGTAGCTACCGGCAATGCAATGAGCGAACTGATGACCAGGATGCCGACGATGCGGATGGACACGGAAATCGTCGCCGCGACGAGGACGGCAAAGACGTAGTTGATCAGACGGCTTTTTACGCCGGCGATTTTCGCCCCGTCTTCGTCAAAGGTCAGCATGACCAGCTGGGGGTACAGCTTGATAATCGTCAAAATCGACACGATGCTGAGCAGCAGGACTGACCATACGTCTTCCCGCGTCACCGTCAGGATGCTGCCGAATAAAAAGGATTCCACGTTGGTATGCACCATGCCGGAGCTGATAATCGTAATGGCAATGCCGACGGATAAGGACAGGATAATCACCAGTATCAGCTCGGCGTACTGACGGAACCGCTGGCGCAGCACTTCGATGAGAATGCCGAAGACCGACGTAAGGCCGAAGGCGCTGAGGATGGGATTGGCGTCCAGCAAAAGGCCGATGGCTACACCGGCCAGGGACGCATGGGATAAGGCGTCGCCGATCATGGAATAGCGGCGCAGCACGAGGAATATGCCGATGAGAGGGCATACGATGGAAATCAGCACGGCCACGATAAAGGCGTTCTGCATAAAAGCGTACTCAAACATTGCCGTCCCTCCCCATGTTGTCCGATACGTATTCGCGGATATAGTCTTCCGGCGAGCAGAAATGGCCGCCGCCGTTGACGACGTGAAACATCTTCGTCGAATTCTTAGCGGCGAACTTCAGGTTATGCTCTACCGTCAGGACCGTTACGCCCCGGTCCTGATTCAAATGGCGGATAAAGGGATACAGCTCCATCTGGCTCTTGACGTCGATGCCCGTCGACGGCTCGTCAAAAATGAGCAGATCAGGCTCGCCCATGAGGGCCCGGGCAATGAGCACCTTCTGGCATTGGCCGCCTGACAAGTTGCCTATGAGCTGGTCCTTTAACTCATATACGTTCATTTGCTCCAGCGAGCGTCGGATAATATCCTTATCCTTATATCCCAATATTCTGCGCTGGCAGTTCAGCACCTCGTAGACTGTAATGGGAAACTGGCTGTTCAGCGTTTCAAACCGCTGGGGCACGTAGGCGCAGCGGCGGAAGGTATTGGAAATCGTGCCGCGGCTCGGCGACAGCAGCCCCAATATCAACTTGATGAGGGTGCTCTTGCCGCTGCCGTTTTCCCCGACGACGGAAATATAATCGCCGTCCTGCACGGTCATCGTAACGTCCTGCAGTAAATAGGGCCCGTGCTCATAGGCAAAGGACACCTTTTCTAATGAAATCATAGCAGCTCCTTCTTATCATATAAAATACCTGCTCTATTATATAGTCGTGAAAAGGAAAATGCAAGGCATTTGCATTTATTGACAAGGGACGACGGTTAGTGCTATGATACAGTTTATACTATACGTATATATTCCTATTTCAGAGGAGGATATGTTATGAAATCATGGCTTACAGCCTGTATCACAATGATAGCAGCGGCCGTGCTCCTTGCGGGCTGCGGCGCCCAATCCGACGGCTCCGTCCAGTCCGACGGCAAACTGAAGGTCGTCGCCTCTTTCAACGCGATGAAAGAATTTACCCAGGCCGTCGGCAAGGATAAGGTCGACGTCGTCACCTTGATTCCCGACGGCACGGAGCCCCACGATTTTCAGCCGACGACGAAAAATCTAAAGGAATTGAGCCATGCCCGTTTATTCGTGTACAACGGCCTGGGCATGGAGCCTTGGGCGGATAAAACGCTGGAAGTCGTAGACAATAAAAACCTCGTCGCCGTCGACGCTTCGAAAGGCGTCCAGGTAATCGCCAATACAGACAAACACGATATACACGAACACGGCCGCGACGACCCCCACTGCTGGCTCAGCCTGCAGGCTGCTCAGACGGAAGTGCAGAACATCGCCGCCGCCCTGGCTGAAGCCGACCCGGCCAACGCCGAATTTTACCGTGAAAACGCCGTCGCTTACAACGAACAGCTCCAGCAGGTGCTGGCGGAATATCAGGAAAAATTCCAATCCGTCCCGAACCGGCAGTTCGTCACAGGCCACGCCGCCTTCGCCTACTTGTGCCGCGATTTCGGCCTGACGCAGCGCAGCGTCGAGTCGGTCTTTGCCAGCGGCGAGCCGAGCCCTCAGCAGCTGGCCAGCCTGGCCGATTTCTGCAAGCAGCATAAGGTGAAGACGATTTTCTCCGAAACCATGGTCAGCCCCAAGATTTCGGAAACCCTGGCCAAGGAAGTAGGCGCGTCGGTTAAAACGATCCACACCATCGAAAGCGCCGAAGGAAAGGCAACCTATATAGACCGCATGCGCGACAATATCGAACAGATTTACCAAAGTTTGAAATAGAAGACGCGCCGGCAGACAGAAAAACGACTGTCCGCCGGCGCGTTTTATTATTTGGCGCTAGGCTTCATCCATCGGCGCCGCTGCGCTTCAATGAGGGCCCAAACGGCGTCGACATCGTCGATAGCGGCGTATTCATATTCCCGTTCCTGTATGAGTTCATTAAAAAAAGCAAAATGAAAATCATGCCAATCCACAGGCCTCTTATCGAAAAGAATCGTCCCCGACCCGTCGCCATTCTCCCTCTGCTCCAAATACCGCAGGGTGTGATAAAACCGGCAGACCAGGCGGCTGCGGTACACCGTAAGAATCCGCTCGCTCGTCAGCACGTAGGCAATCTGCCGCCGCTGCCAGCGGCGATGGACAAAGCGGCCGACGCTGCAATACGCTCCTGCTGCTATAAAAGGCAGGCCGAATAAGGGCGCGACGAGACCCCACAGGCCCGGAACAGACAAGGCTGCGCCTTCCCAACCTAGGGCAAACAGAAAAAGCAATAGCCCTATAGGAACCTTCAGTATATCCGATGGTTTAACCAGGTTGCGCCACGAGCAGCCCGGCTTGCCCTGCCACAAAATCCGTTCCCCTTCGTACAGCGAAATCGCCGTTCCTTTCTCCATCGCCGTCACCTCTTTATCTTCGCTGCGCCCGGCAGCTTTATCCTGCCGGAACCAGCATACAATCAGCTGCACAAAATCCCTGTAAAGGAATTTACTTTACAGGGATTTTTCATATGCAGGTTATTTAATTATACCATAGGACCTGCCGCAGGGAAACTCGCGAAGCCTATCGTCAATGCTGAGCCGGTACGGCCTTCGTCTTGCCGTCCTGTACGGCAGCCGGTTCGACGCCTTCCATCTGGATGGCGTTGCTGCGCGTCACGGCGCTGATGCCGACGAAGAGAACGCCGCAGACAATCCATTCGGCATAAATGACATGCGGCAGAACGCGGACGGCCGGTACGAACATCCAGGCTACGAGAACGACGACCGAAGCCAGAATCGTATAGAAGGCGGCTGCGCGGGAGCAGTATTTCGGCGCATACATCGTCATGAGAACGATGACGCTGAACGCCGTCATGAGGCTGAGGCCGGCCATGAGCGTGGAGATGATGCCGCTGATGGTCAAGGCAAAGCTCAGCGTAAGCAGGCCGAGGAGGAATACGGAAATACGGGTGACGTTGAGGTACTTGCTGTCGGACATATTCGGGTCGACGAAGCGTTTGTGAATGTCATGGGAATACAGCGTCGCCGAGCTGAGCAGGAGATTGCAGGCGCAGCTGACGTCGGCTGCCCAAAGAGCCGCCAAGGTAATGCCGGCCAGCCACGGGTCGAGGGACATGATGACCTGGGGCAATGCAGCCGTAGCCGAAATGTTGGGATATAATTCCGAAGCGATGACGCCGAGGAGGGCGCTGACGAAACCGATCGGCAACATGAGCAGGCCGCCGATGATGAAGCCTTTGCGGGCCGTGTGCACGTCTTTTGCACCAAGGGAAATCTGGATGATGCTCTGAAGGGACAGGTTGACCGTAATGAGGACGATAATCCACGTAACGATGGTCATGGGTCCTACGCCGTCGATGAAATCGAGGCCGTGAGGCATGGGCAGGTTCATCTGGATTTGATCCATGCCGCCGGCCATGCGCACTGCCAGTACGACGGCCATGAGGATGCCGGCGTATTTCAGGGACACGTTCATGAGGTTCGTAATGCTGGCCGACCACATGCCGCCGATCAGGGTTACACCGATGAAGACGACAGCGCTCATGAGCATCCCTGTCGTCGGCGTGAAGATTTCCGGCATAAGGGCGGCGAGAATCATGCCGCCGGCAACGTACTGCATGCTCATGACGACGAGCTGTACGATGATCTGGCAAATGATGCCGATAATCATGCTCTTCTTATCGTAATACCGTTCCAGCATTTCGGGAATCGTCGTGATGTTGAGGCTGCGGTATTTTTTAGCGACGGTCATGCCCATGACGATCGCGCCGATGCCCCAGGCCGTCGTGTACCAGCCGGCGGAAAGACCGGCTTTATAGGCCTGTTCGGCAACGCCGATAGTCGACGCGCCGCCGACGGCCAGGCCGACGATAGAAACCATGATAAGCGGCGTCGTGAGCTGACGGCCGGCCAGGATATAGTTTTCCGCCTTCCCGGCAGCGCGGTGCTTCGTGTACCAGCTGATTAAGAAAATCGTACAAATGTACAAACCTACGACAATAACTGAACTGTTCATTTGGGTTGCCTCCTAATGGATGATATGAAGAAATATAATAGCTAGATTCCCGTTTGATATAAAAAAATCGCCCCTCCATGAGGGACGATGAACTCGCGGTACCACCCTGCTTACCTGCATTCCAGAATACAAAAAGGGTGATACCCAAGGGACGAACATCTCCGCGGTACCACCCTAATAATCTCGAATCAGATCAACTCATAGCAATGTAACGGTCGCCATACCGGATCGGCCTACTGATTTCTGTTCAGCCTCACAGTTCAGGAAAGAACTTCACGCTGCATCACCTGCCGGTTTACACCGCCCACCGGCTCTCTGCGAGGGTATTTGCAGCCCTACTTTTTTCCGTCTATACCTTTATCGGGAACTTATATTGTGTCGTGATTTCATTATACGAAAAATAAGAGAATTGTCAATATGCTTTTCTGTAATTTTTCTTATCTCTCAAACGTTAAAGGTTTTACTTTGCATGAGCAGAAGACCGGGCGGAAAATACGCGCCGCCGGCCATACCAATAAATGGCCGCTGCCGCCGGCAGCGACGCCAGGAGGACAGGATAAAAGAAGGAAATCGGCAGCGCACCGAACAGCAGGCCGCCGAACAAGGGCCCTAAGGCCATGCCTAAATCGATGCCGATATAATAGGTGCTGTTCGCCAAACCCCGCTTCCCTCCGACGGCCACGACGATAGCCAAGGCCTGGCACACGGAACACATTACGCCGTAGCTGCCGGCCATGAGCACCGCCGCCGCGATCATTTCCCAAAAGCTGTCCATGACAGCCAGCAGGAGGATGCTGCCCGCCGTGCAGAGGCAGGCCATAATGAAGAAAAACTGAAAGGATAAGCGGTCGAACAGGTCGCGCATCGCCGTCCGCAGCAGCAATAGGGCTACGGCATAGGCCGGAAAAAACATGCCGGCCGAAAAGGGCAGCCCCTTCGCCTGCACGTACTGTACCAGAAAGGACTGGGTAGCGCAGTACGGAATGGTAAATACCATGATGAGGAACGATACGGGCAGGACGCCTGTATCGACAAACTGATCGGGCAGGAAGCCCTTGCCGGCCGACGGCAACGGTTCGTTTTTATACGATACGAACTGGATAAGGACGATGATCGCTGCGGCAAAGGCCGTGGCGACGCAGAACGCCGCCCGGTAACCGAGATGATGATAGCAGTAAATCCCAATGGCCGGCGCCAGGGCCATGGCCAGGGCGTTCATCGTGCCGTACACGCCCATGCCGGCGCCCATATGCTCTTTCGGCAGCAGCAGGGAAAACCATGTCGACAGGCTGATAGAGCACAGGGCAAAGCCAAAGCCGTTGATAACGCGGGCCGCCATGACGACCTGCGGGCTCCAGGCGAAGACGTATCCGAGACAGGACGCAATCAGGCACACTGCGCCGATACAGGATAATACGTATTTTCTCACCCTGTCGGAAAAAGCCCCCACAAAGGGCCGGCAGCACAGGGAGCAAAGATTCATCAGGCCGCCGATAAGGCCCATCAGAGCCGCGCTCGCCCCCAACGAGCCGGAAAATCCGGTAATGATCGGCGTAACTGCCATGGGGCTGGAAAAATAAAAGAATCCTGCCGCCAACAAAAGAACTTGGTCTCTCCGCTTTCCATCACGCATATGATCTTTCACTCTTTTCTCCGTCCGCATGCTGCTGTCCATAGCAAGACAGGCCGTTTTTCTGCCTTTATCATATTCCTAACCCGCCGGCTGTCAAGGAATCTCCTCCCGGACGAAGGAACGCAGCAGGATGACCACTTCCGTCTCCTTGGACGACGTATAATGGCTGCGGAATAATTTCCCCAGCAGCGGAATATCTCCCAATATCGGCACCTTGCGCAGGCTCTCCACGTCTTCCTTGCGGATGAGTCCGCCCAATACCAGCGTCCTTCCGGGCAGCATGCGAACGACCGTCTTGGCCTGACGCGTGGCGATGCGGTAGGCCTTCATTTCATTGACAAATACAGGCGTGCTGACTTCGGCCTCGATAGCCGCCGTCACCGTCCCGTCGTCGTGAATGCGCGGCACATAGCGGAGCTTCACGCCGACGTCCTTGTACTCCGTCGTGGCCGTCTTTTCGCCACTGCTCATGTATTCCGTCACGACGGGAATTTTATCGCCGATGAGGACACTCGCCTCCTTACCGTTCAGGGCAGCCATGCGAGGCCTGGCCAGTACAGAAGCCTGGCCCTTTTCTTCCAGCGCCTGTATCTGGGCAGCGAAAGAAAATCCCTCATGTCCAGCGCCGCCGCTCACGCTGGACCAATTCCATTCGACGCCGGCTTGGCGCAGGGCGCTCCGATCAATAGAGGCAATCTCTACCTCGACGTCGACCTGCCGCGGCTTCGTATCCAGCGCCGCGACGAGGTCCTGCACGGCGCGATGCTCCCGCGGCGTTGCTCCGACGACGAGCGTATTTGTATCGTCGTAGCAGCGGACGTCTCCGTCGGGCACCATAGCCCGGACGGCCTCCTGCACGTCTGTCGGGACGGCGTAGCGGAGCTTCCACGTCCGCAAGGATTTCGCCCCATCCCTTTTCTTCCCGGCCGTCATGGTCCGTACAGGCCCCTCTTTTTCGTAATACAGGTTTTGACTGGCAGCAATAGCGTCCAGCGCGTCTTCGACGGTAACGCCGTTTATGTGCATGGTCATCGTCCCCTGCACCGTATCGTCGACGATGAGGTTTATATTGCCGCTGCGGGCCAGCCCTTCCAGCACGGAGCGGACAGGGGCCTCGCGGACGTGAACGGACAAGGAGCTGCCGGCCCAAACCGGCCCGTACCATGCGAAAGCCATCATAATGAGGATACATCTGCAAACTTTCATAGTCATCTCCTTTACATGCTTACGGCCGCGCAGATTCCGTCTTTTTCCAGCTGCGCGCCGTCTTGATATACGCTGACGACGGTATATCCATCGAAGCTGTCCCCTGCGGCGCAGACCAGCGTTTCCCCGCGATGGCGGAATAAAGCCAGATAGGCTCCGTTATGCTCCATCGTGCCGCAAAGGACGGGAAGCTCCGCAGCCGGAGCCGCCGCAACGGGCCGCGCCTTCTCTGCAGAATCGGCAGCGCTCTTCGGCGCGCTGCCGGCAAATATATCGGGCAGGGGCCTGCGCCGCAGAGACGGCGCAGTACCTTCGACCAGCCTGCCTTCAGGGCGCTCCTCTTCTGCATCCCTGTCAGAGGCAGAAAAAACGGGAGGCGAAGAACTGATATCGTTCTTCGTCTCCCGTATGATTTCCTGCCGCCCTGACGGAACGCCATCCCAGCCCCACCAGATACCTGCCAAACAAAGCAGGATGACTCCATACGGGAGCCATGTGTTTCTGTGATGAGCTGCTGCGTTCCTTACCAGATGCCGAAGGGCCGACAGATTACGCTTTATCATCGTATCCGTTCGGATGGCCGCTGTGCCATTTCCAGGCGTCGGCAATAATCGTTTCAATTTGGCTGTACTGGGGCTGCCAGCCCGTCAGTCGGCGGATTTTTTCCGACGACGCGACGAGGGCCGCCGGATCGCCGGCACGGCGCGGGCCTTCTTCGACGGCAAAATCTCGTCCTGTCACGGCCTTCGCCGCCCTTATCATATCGCGCACGCTGAACCCGTGCTGCGAGCCCAGGTTGAAGGCCTGAGACTGCCCGCCTTCCGCCAGGTACTGGAGGACGCGGCAATGGGCGTCGGCTAAATCGACGACGTGAATGTAGTCGCGGATACAGGTGCCGTCTTCTGTAGGATAGTCCGTACCGAAAATAGTGATATGATCCCGTATCCCCTGGGCCGTCTGCAAAATAAGCGGAATGAGGTGCGTTTCCGGCGTATGGTCCTCGCCGATGCTACCGTCGCGGGACGCGCCGGCAGCGTTGAAATACCGCAGCGCCGCATACCGCAAGCCGTAGGCCCGGCTGAACTGCGCCAGCATCTGCTCGATCATGAGCTTCGTCTGGCCGTATACGTTCGTCGGGCAATAGGGCATATCTTCCGTAATCGGCGTCTGCTCCGGCTCGCCGTACACAGCTGCCGTCGAGGAAAATACAACATATTTCACTCCGGCCCGGCGTACGGCTTCCAGCAGGCAGTACGAACCGACGACGTTATTGTCGTAGTAAATCGTCGGTTTTTCCATCGATTCGCCGACCTGGCTGTGGGCGGCGAAATGCATGACCGCGTCGATGCCTTCTTCTGTCAAAAGAGCGCTCACGGCGTCGACGTGATGAATATCTTCGACGACGAGGCGCACGCCGTCGGGCACGGCGCCGCGATGGCCCCGCGATAAATTATCGAGGACGACGACGCGGCAGCCCCGTTCGAGCAAGGCCCGCACGGTATGGCTGCCGATATACCCGGCGCCGCCTGTAACTAATACGTTCATAATTAACCTTCCTGCAGTTTCTTCAAACGGCCGCCGAGGAATTTCTTATACACTTCCACGCCGGGCTGATTGAAGGCGTCGACGTTGGCGAATTCGCCTTCGTACGCAATGGACAAGCAAAGCATAAACATGACTTCGCCCAAATGATAGGGCGTCAATTCGGGCAAAATGTAGTTGGCGTTGGGACGGCCGTCGCCGATCAGGGCTTCTGCATTCGAGCTGCGGGCCGCTTCCAGGATACTGCTCAGGGGCAAGCCGCTGAAGGCGGCCAGCTTCGGATATTCGTCGTACATGTGGGGAACGACGACGTCGTCCTTCCAGTTGGCGATGGAAACAAACTGGACGACCTTATCCTTCGGGCCTTCCTGGTGTTCCTGTGTCTGGGCGTGCATATCCGTCGTGCCGACGGCGACGATAGGCGTGCGACCGTAGTTGACGACGTGGCCCTGTTTGTCGAGGCGTTTGCCCAAAGATTCGGCCAGGAGCTGAATATACCATTCCGACAGGGATTTCAGGCTGTCCGCATAGGGCATGAGAACTTCCAGGTCGCGGCCGTATTTTGCGCCGGAAATATATTTCAGCACGCTGTTCAGCAAGGCCGGATTCTGCCAAATATCGGGATTCTGGCAGGCCTTGTCCATATCCCTTGCACCGGCTAAGAACTGACGGATATCAAAGCCGACCAGAGCGCCGACGAGGAGGCCCACTTCGGAGAACACGCTGAACCGGCCGCCGACTCCATCGGGAACGTAGAAAATAGGCCAGCCTGATTTTCTCGCCAATCCGTGCAGGAGCGTTTCTTTTTCGCCTTCATGGGGATCTGTCACGGCGACGGTTTCAAATTTGATGCCTGCGTCTTCCATCGCCTGGCGGACGACCATGTAATTGGACATCGGTTCGATAGTCGAGCCCGATTTGGAAATGACGACGCCCATGACGGTATACCCGGACTTCGCAGCGCTGTCCGCCTTGAGGAATTCGATGAGGCCGCTGACTTTATGGGAATCGACGTTGTTGCCGGCAAAGAAGGCCTTCGGATAGCCTTTGCGGGCTTCCGTGCTCTTGAGGTTCCAAAATTCGCCGCACTGCACGTCGAAGAGGACCTTGCCGCCTAAATAGGAGCCGCCGATACCGAAGAATACGACTGCGTCGACGCGGTTGCGCACCTGACGGGCCAATTCTTCCATTGCCATGATCCGTTCCGGATTGTTGATATTGCCTTCCACGATATAGGGAAGCTGCGGGAACAGTACGGCTTCCGGCTCGCCGTCTTTAGATAAATGACCTGCCATGATGCCGGTCTTGCGCATTTCCATAACCGCTTCATGGGCTTTCGTATAGGCCGGCTCCATGGCCTTGACGTCTTCTTCCGTCACCTTGCCCGGGCCGTATAAATTTTCTACGTCAAATACAAAACCAGATTTTAAAGTAATCTTTGCCATACGTACTCACTGCCTTTCGAAAATATTGCTTCATAAAAAGTATTATACCATATATATAAGTAATCGTCATCATGACTAAAACGGTACTTACAGAAAACTTACAAAATATATGCATACTATTACGATAAAGCAAAGGCAAACAAACAGCGCCCCACAGGGACCCCTTTCCCCGTGAGGCGCGTAACTTCCTAATGCAGTTGTATCATACCCCTATGATAAAAGCCCTATCTTATATTTAGTGTCCCGCCGTTACCTTCTGGTCTACGAGAGCCGCCTTTTCTGCTTCCTTTTCAGCTGCTAAATGCGCGTAGTACCGTTTCGTTTCGGCTACGACGACGCCGCTGAGGCCGATGAGGGCGATCAGGTTCGGCACAGCCATCAGACCGTTGACGATATCAGCTAAAATCCAGATAACTTCCAATTTGATGAAGGCACCGCAGGCTACGAGGGCGATGAAGATGATGCGGTACGGCATGATCCCCTTGACGCCGACTAAGTATTCCACGCACCGTTCGCCGTAATAATTCCAGCCCAGGATCGTCGTAAAGGCAAAGAGCGTCAAGCCGATGCAGAGGATGAAGCTGCCCCAGGTCGGATAAGCCTGCAGGAAGGCGGCGTTCGTCAGAGCCGTGCCGTTCAGGTCGCTCGTCCACAAGCCGCTGACGACGAGGACTAAGCCCGTCATCGTGCAGATGATAATCGTATCGATAAAGGTACCCGTCATGGATACGAAGCCCTGTTCAGCAGGCCATTTCGTCTTAGCCGCCGCCGCTACGATAGGCGCGCTGCCGAGGCCCGATTCGTTAGAGAAGACGCCGCGGGCAATCCCGTTGCGCATTGCCATCATGACCGTCGCGCCGAGGAAGCCGCCGGAAGCAGCCGTCGGCGTAAAGGCGCAGACGAGAATCTGTTCGATAGCCGCCGGAATCTGTTCGTAGAACATGATGAGGAAGCCAGCCGCCGAAACGACGTAGATGACGGCCATAGCCGGAACGATTTTCGACGCCGCCCGGGCGATGGACTGGAGGCCGCCGATGGTGACAGCCGCGACGACGATGGTCAGGACAATCGCCGTATATTCTACAGGAACGTCGGCCGTAAGGCGCGTAATTTCTACAATCGAATTGACCTGGGCGAAAGTGCCGATGCCAAAGAAGGCGACGAGAACGCCGAAGAAGGCGAAAATGCAGGCCAGCGGCTTGAATTTAGGTCCCAAGCCCTTTTCGATATAGTACATCGGGCCGCCGGAAATTTCGCCGTTTTTATCGACGGTGCGGTATTTGACGGCCAGCAGGCATTCGGCGTATTTCGTCGCCATGCCGACGAGCGCTGCCATCCACATCCAGAAAACGGCGCCCGGGCCGCCGGCATGGACGGCCGTAGCGACGCCGACGATGTTGCCGGTGCCGACAGTCGCCGCCAAGGCCGTGCACAGCGCCTTAAAGCTGTCGATATCGCCTTCGCCCTGATTCTTTGCCGTAAAGATCAGCTTCAGCGCATGAGGAAGGCGGAAAATCTGCAGCAGGCGCAGGCGGATCGTCAGCATGATGCCCGTGCCGATCAGCAGCACCAATAAAGGCGGTCCCCACACAAAGCTGTCAATTTGGTTCAAAATGTCTACCATAATACCATACTCCTTTACACTGTTATTTTAGGAATAAATACAAAAAACCTGTCGTCAGCATACCTCTGAAGACAGGTCAAAAACAGCATAAAGAAATAATGAAATAATTGCGCTATTCTCTGTCCTTTTGCCTGAGAGATTAGATATCGTCAAGATACCCTGCACCTTCGGCGCCCATACGGGACTCTCCAGAGTCGTGTCCATTCACGGTCCTGCCTCCCGGCACCTGAGAGTTTAACTCCTTCGGTAGGTCTGCGACCTTCTCCCGTAAACTTCATCCACTCACTATGTGACTTGCTTGTCATTATACGGCATACAAATGTATTTTGCAAGTACTAATTTGATAAAATAGGAAAATACACCTGTCTGCCGCCAATGTATCAAATTTAATATTTTAAATATACGCCACGCAATATTTAAAAGTATAATTATGTGTTTCCAAGTTATCAAAAAAAGCCAAGAATCTGCAATAGAATTCTTGACTTTTTATGTTTTTTTATAAACAGCTCTTTACGTCGTCAATAGCCGCCATGGCCGTCTGCTGCCACCGCAGCGGCGTCACGGCAATGCGGCCGCTCCGTATGCAGGCCACGTCGCTGTTTTCCGGCGCGCCTTCCATGTCGATATCGCCTACGATATGATAGCACAGGCTGCCGTCCAAATCGCGCTTTTCTGCTACGACGTTGTGATAAATCTGTACGGTCTGCGGCACGACGCAGACGTTATCGAGGCTGATATCGCCAGCCGGCGGTACGTTGACGTTCAATATGCCGGGGAAACGGCCCCTTACGACGACCTTTTCCACTAATTCATGGACGAGACGGGCCGTCTGGGCGCACCGTTCTTCCTCCAGGGGATACATCGATACGGCCAGAGCTGGAACCTGGTAGTACGGCCCTTCCATAGCTGCCGACACCGTCCCGGAATACAAGACGTCGCTGCCCAGATTATAGCCGTTGTTGATGCCCGATATGATGAGCTGCGGCTTGTCCTCAGCCAAGAAGTATTCCATAGCCATTTTTACGCAGTCTACAGGCGTACCGGACACGGCGATTTCGCGAATCCCCGCTTCATCGGTCTCTTCCCGGCAGTACAAGGCCTTATTGATCGTCATGGAATGGGACGCGGCGCTGCGCTGGCCGTTAGGCGCAACGACAGTCAGCCTGTACCCGCAGGCCGCCAGCTCACGCTTCAGGATCTGCAGTCCCGGCGCGCGGAGGCCGTCGTCATTGGTCAACAGAATATGCATCTATTTTTTATTCTCCTTTCGCAGCAGCACGGCGCTGTCATAGGATACAGCCCTCGTATGTTCCGTATGGCTCCATTTCATCTTATGGCGGTCCTTAAAGCCGAGAAAATTGACGGGAATCCAGCTGTACATAAACAGGGGATATACGACGAGATAGGCCCATGATTTTAAGGGCACCTTAATCTGCAGCAGCACGATAACCGGAATAAGGTACTGGACGACGCCGATGACCGTCCACATCTGTACCGGCACGATTTGGTACAAGATGTTGGTGTACAAGGGAATGTACGAATTGATATACGCCATCAGGGCGTATATCGTCGACATCATCATGAAAAAGGGCTGGGACAAGGTAATGATGCCGTCGAGCATGCGGATATTCCCCGTCTTGATGCCGCGGACAAACAGCTTGGGAATAAAGCGCTCGCCGCAGTCGCACTGCCCCTGAGCCCACCGCTTGCGCTGCCGGCACGACTGCATGAACCCCAGAGCCTTTTCATCGTAAATGATCGCGTCGTGGGCCCAGCAGGTCCGCACGCCTTCCAGCAGCACCTTCATGGAAAATTCCATGTCTTCCGTCAGGCAGTCGCATCCCCAGCCGTATTTCCGCACGATATCCGTTGCGATGCACATGCCCGTGCCGCCGAGAGCCGTAGACAAACCAATATTATATTTCGCCAGGTGCCACATGTGGTTGATGAGCCAGAAGGCGATGGCAAAGGTCCCGGCCACCCAGGTATCGGTCGGATTTTTAGCGTCCATATACCCTTGTATGACCTGCTCACCCTTGCACAAGTGGTTGTTCATTTCCCGCAAAAATTCCGGGTGGACGAGGTTGTCGGCATCGAAGACGACGAAGGCGTCGTACTGCTTTTCCTGAGCCAGCATCTGCGCAAACATCCAGTCCAAAGCGTAGCCCTTGCCGACTTCGTCCTTGTTCGTCCGCACCTTGACGATCGCGCCGTGTTCCCGGCAGATCTTTTCCGTATTGTCCGTACAGTTATCGGCCACGACGTATACGTCGTACATGTCCTTCGGATAATTCAGGTCTTTCAGGTTATCGATCAGCTGCCCGACGACGCGTTCCTCATTATGCGCGCAAATTACGGCAGCAAAGGTATTCTTAGGTGCTGCCGTAACGTGCTCTCTTCGCTTCATCAGGCCGAAAACAGCCAAGGTAACATAATACAGCGTATAAAATACAATGATAACTTGTATGGGTATCATAATGATATCCAATATATGTTCCATACGCGATCTCCCTAATATATCAACGCGCAGAAGCGGCGTTCATGGCCGTATTGACTAATCCAAACACGATATACAACAAGAAGGGCATCGTAAAGACGAGGTGCCAGTCGACGAAAACCAGCACGACGGCTCCGAAAATCAGAGAAATCGCCAAAGCCGATTTATGGAGAACGTCCGGGCTGGCCCCTTTGAAATCGGGATTATGGACCTTGCTTACCAGATGATACCCCAGGGCGACGACAAAAATTCCGATCAGCCACGCCGGCAGATGGACGCCGGAAATGACGTACGTAGCGATAAGGCAGCCGCCGTTAGGAATCGGCATGCCCTGGAAATAGCCATGAATGACGCCGGTATTCAAGTTGAAGCGGGCCAGACGGATACCGCCCAAGGCCGCGTAAATAATCGCCGGCACGACGCCGATCCAGCCCAATTCCTGCAACGAATAGGTGTAAATCAAAAACGCCGATGCCGCGCCGAAGGAAACTACGTCGGACAAGGAATCCAATTCTTTGCCGAACTCGCCGGCAACGCCCAGGGCGCGGGCTGAACGGCCGTCGCAGGCATCGCAGGCCATGGCCAGCAGAATGCATATGCCGGCGGCGGTAAACATGCCGTGCAGCGTCATGATCATACTTAATACGCCGAATCCGAGATTTCCCGACGTAAAAAGACATGGAATTATATTTTTCATTTGACAATCCTCCCAATGATAGTTTCTCCGCCGCGCACGCGGTCGCCCTTTTGGACCAGAATTTCCACGTCGTCGCCGACGTATACTTCTGCGCAGGAGCCAAACTTGATCATTCCGTACAACTGACCGTGAGACAAGGTGTCGCCCAGCGTTACCCAGGATACGATTCGACGGGCCAGTATACCGGCGATAACCGTTACCAATATCCGCGTCCGATTGTTTTCAATCCCTACGGAATACCGTTCGTTTTCATACCCGACGCCGTCCTTATAGGCCGGCCGGAAGCCGCCGCACGTATACTGCTGAAAGTCGATCGTCCCGGCTAAGGGAGCCCGGTTGACGTGAACGTCGAAAACAGATAAGAAGATGACGATTTTTCTGCACTTCTTATCGAGGTATAAATCTTCGTACACTTCTTCGACGCTCATGACCTTGCCGTCGGCAGGCGACAACAGCGCCGTATCGTCTTCCGGAATCGTACGATGAGGATTCCTGAAAAAATAGGCGAAATACAAGGCGAGCAGCGCCGGAACCGCCGCCGCGTAGGCGTTGACGAAATACCCTGCCAACACGGCCAGCAGCGCCGGAACTGCGATGAATATATAGCCATCTTCAATTATAAGCGGTTTATTCAAGACATCACCTCAAATCACTTTGCCCCTTTGTCCCGTTTTACGGCGGCGACGAACTTAGGCAAAGCCATCATGCGTTTGATTCTGGTCGGCTCCTTCAGCAGCCGGTACAGCCATTCCAGGCGGTGTTCCTGCATCCATTTCGGGGCCCGGTCGAGGCGGCCTGACAGCACGTCCAGTGAACCGCCGACGCCCATGCAAACGCAGGGGCCCAGCTCATACAGGTGGTCGCGTATCCATTTTTCCTGCTTGGGGACGCCCAAGGCGACGAACAGGAGCTGCGTGCCGCCCGAACGGATTTCCTCAATGATCTGCTTTTCTTCCTCGTCGGTAAAAAATCCCGAATGGGTGCCTACGATATGCAGCTTGCCTACCTGTTTTTCCAAATTGGCCGCCGCGTCCCTGGCGACGCCTTCGGCTCCGCCGAAAAAGTACACCGGCGTCTGCCGCAGCGCCGCTTCGCCGACGAGACGGCAGGCCAAATCGATGCCGGCGACCCGCTCCTTAAACTGCTTCCCTATCTGCTCGGCAGCCCACAGCACGCCGGCCCCGTCGGGAACGACTAAGTCCGCGTGCCGCAGGATATCTGCCAGTTCTTCATCTGACTGCGCTCTCATGACCATCTCCGCATTGGCCGTCGCGATAGAAGCCGCCCTGCCTTCTTCAATGCATTTAAAGGCAAAGGCGCAGGCTTCTTCCTTCGTGACGTTTCCAATGGGGACGGACAGGATATGTATCGTGCTAGTCAACGTATATCCTCCACCTTGCCCTTAGTTTACGCTGTAGTTCGGCGCTTCCTTCGTAATATTGACGTCGTGGGGATGGCTTTCGCGGAGACCGGCGCTGGTAATCTGAATGAACTGCGTGTTTTCGATCATTTCCTTGATGTTGTGGCATCCGCAGTAGCCCATGGAGGCTCTCAAGCCGCCGACCATCTGGAAAATCGTATCGGCAACGGCGCCTTTATACGGCACGCGGCCTTCGATGCCTTCGGGAACGAGCTTCTTCGCATCTTCCTGGAAGTAGCGGTCCTTGCTGCCGTGTTCCATAGCAGCCAGCGAACCCATGCCGCGGTATTCCTTGTAGCTTCTGCCCTGGTAGATGACCGTTTCGCCCGGGCTTTCTTCCGTACCGGCCAGGAGATTGCCCAGCATGACGACGTTGCCGCCTGCCGCAATCGCTTTGGCCATGTCGCCGGAGTATTTGATGCCGCCGTCGGCGATGATGGGAATGCCGTAGCGCTGTGCAACTTTGGCGCATTCGTATACGGCGGAAATCTGGGGAACGCCGATGCCGGCGATGATGCGGGTCGTGCAGATGGAGCCGGGCCCGATGCCTACCTTAACGGCGTCTACGCCGCATTCGATGAGGGCTTCCGTAGCGGCGCCCGTAGCGACGTTGCCGGCAATGACCGGGAGATGGGGATAGGCTTTTTTAATTTCCTTCAAGGTCTTCAATACGCCTTCCGAATGGCCGTGAGCCGTATCGATGACGACGACGTCGACCTTCGCGGCTACGAGGGCATCCAGGCGGTCTATCATGTCGTGGGAAACGCCGACAGCTGCGGCGGCCAGCAGGCGGCCGTTGGAATCCTTCGCCGAATTCGGGTATTTCGTAGCTTTTTCAATATCTTTAATCGTGATCAGGCCCTGCAGATTGCCGTCCTTATCGACTAAAGGCAGCTTTTCAATGCGATGCTGGCGCAGGATGGCCTTCGCATCAGCCAAGGACGTGCCGACAGGAGCCGTGACCAGGTTTTCCTTCGTCATGATATCGCCGATGCGGCGGCTCATGTCTTCTTCAAAACGCATGTCGCGGTTGGTGATAATGCCGACTAATTTGCCGTCAACCGTAATAGGCACGCCGGAAATTTTGTACTTGCCCATCAATTCATTGGCGTCGGCCAGCAAATTATCGGGATGCAGGAAAATGGGGTCGATAATAATGCCGTGTTCGGAGCGCTTTACCTTGTCGACTTCGCGCGCCTGAGCGGCAATAGACATATTTTTATGGATAACGCCGATGCCGCCTTCACGGGCGATGGCAATCGCCATGGGGGCTTCCGTAACCGTATCCATGCCAGCGCTCATCATAGGGATATTCAGTTTGATATCTTTCGTCAGATTCGTCGATACGTCTACCTGGTACGGCAGCACGTCGGATTTCGCCGGTACCAGCAAAACATCATCAAAAGTTAAACCTTTCATACCAAATTTATCAGATCTCATCTTTGCACCTCTGTTTTGAAAAATATAAAAACCTAGGGAAATACCCCTAAATAGCTTATCCTTTATTATAGCCGATAAGATGTCATCTGTACATATTTTCATGACATTTTCTTAGTTATTTAGCAAACCTTGAAAACGCGTTCCGAACCGCCGCTCCAGAGCCGCGTAAATCGTCTCTTCGTCGACGGGGCCCTTCAAATAGTCTGCCGCCTTGTCCCTGGCGGCCGTCAGCAGCGAAATATCGCGGACGATATCGGCGGCCTTCAAATCGGGCAGCCCGTGCTGGGCATACCCGAACAGCCGTCCTGCGCCGCGCAGGAGCAAGTCCTTTTCCGCCAGCTCGAAGCCGTCGTGTATTTTCTCCATCCACTGCAGGCGCTGCCGCGTCTCTTCGCTTCCGCCCTTGGACAGCAGGATGCAGTACGCCTGCTGGCTGCCGCGGCCGACGCGGCCCCGCAGCTGATGGAGCTGGGCCAGGCCGAACCGCTCGGCCCCGTCGATCAGCATGACCGTCGCGTTGGGCACGTTGACGCCCACTTCGATGACGCTCGTCGCCACGAGCAGGGATATACGGCCATCCTGAAAGGCTTCCATGACGGCGGCCTTTTCCTTACCGGTCATGCGGCCGTGGACGAGGCCGCATGACCTGTTTTTAAAGACCGTCGCACGCAGCTCTTCATACAAAGCCGTCGCCGCCTGCAAATCTACCGTTTCCGACTCTTCTACAAGAGGGCACACTACGTAGCACTGCTGCCCCTGGGCCATGAGCTTTTCCATAAAAGCGTATACGCGGCGGCGCATGGCCTCGCCGACGGCGTAGGTTTTGACAACCTTGCGCCCTGGAGGCATTTCCCGTATGGACGATACGTCCAAGTCGCCGTATACAGACAGGGCCAGCGTCCGCGGAATCGGCGTCGCCGTCATAAACAGCGCGTGGGGAGCCCGGCCCTTCCCCTGCAGGGCGGCACGCTGACGCACGCCGAAGCGATGCTGCTCGTCCGTCACGACGAGGCCTAAGTCACAGAACGCGACGTCCTTCTGAATCAGCGCGTGCGTGCCGATAAGAATCTGGACGCTTCCCTGGCGCAGGTCTTCCAGCAGGGTCTCCCGCTCCTTGGCCGTCGTACGGCCGGTCAGCACGGCGACGCGCACGGGAAGGCCGCGAAACAGCTTGAGAAATTCCTCGTAATGCTGGATTGCCAAAATCTCCGTCGGAGCCATCAAAGCGCCCTGATATCCGTTTTCGACGATTTTCGTCAGGGCCATGGCCGCTACGACGGTTTTCCCCGAGCCCACGTCGCCCTGTACCAGCCGCTGCATAGGCACTTCGCTTTCCATATCGGCCTGTATATCTAAAAAAGCCTGCGTCTGCCCCCTGGTCAAGGAAAAGGGAAGCTGGGATATAAACTGCTTGAGCAGGCTGCCGTTCGGCCCGCATTTAATCCCCATTTGTTTTCCTTCCTGACGGCGGCGCAGCAAAAGGCCCATCTGCATGTCGAAGAGCTCCTCGAAGGCCAGCTGCTCCCGCGCCTTGCGGCGCACTTCCATAGACGGCGGAAAATGCATGGCCTCATACGCCTGCAGCTCCGGCATGAATCCGCCGCAGACGCTTCTGCCTCCGTCCCATCCCGGCAGCAGGGAGGGACAGCGCTCCGCCTCCGCCAAGGCTTCCCTCACGGCCTTGCGCACGTCGTTCTGCCGCAGGCCGTCCGTCAGGCCGTATACGGGAACGAAGCCCTGTTCCGGCGACAGGCCGCCCTGCTCCGTTTCAGGAGAATTCATCTGCCGCCTTCCGTAGGCCCATTCGATCTTGCCAAAGGCCGCTACGTCCATACCGACGTGAAATACTTTCTTTTTAAAGGGCTGGTTGAACCAGGTCAGCTCCACGGCGCCGCTGTCGTCGGCGATGAGCACCTTCAATATAGTCATGCCCCGCCGCGGTCGCAGCTCCTGTACGCTGCGGACCGTGCCGCAGACCAATACGGGCGTCGGCGACGGCGTCGGCGCGCTGCCAATAGGCCATATGCGGCTGCGGTCCTCGTACTCCCTCGGAAAATACTGCAGCAAATCGCTGATCGTCTGAATTCCCAGCCGGGCAAACAGCGCTTCTTTCCGCGCGCCGATGCCCTTCAGCCGGCGAAGTGTCCCATCCATAAAAAAACTCCTTGTCTTTTTCTCATATTTATTGTATCATATCTTGTAGACTTTTTATAAATAAAACTTGATTTACCTTATGTTTTATGATAGGATTTATATGTTGTACTGTGATGGTGCAGGGAGGTGTAACCAATGGCAAACTATTGCGAAATTTGCGGCAAAGGAATGATGACCGGCATGAACGTCAGCCATTCCCATTTGAAAACAAAAAGAACCTGGAAACCGAACATCCAGAGAGTACGCGCTATCGTAGACGGCGAAGTAAAACGTATCAACGTCTGCACTCGCTGCCTTCGTTCCGGCAAAGTACAGCGCAATGCTTAATTTCATATAAAAAAAGATGATTCCCTATCGAATCATCTTTTTTTATTGCCATTTTTCAGTTATACGCCGGCAATGCGCCCGGCCATGGCGGCTGCCCGCTCTTCCACGCCGGGACACTGCAGGATGCTGTTCGGGTCGTTGGCCGTTTCGATCATGGCGAAGCGGGGCGGCAGGGCGAAATTCTTATTGCAGTTCATCGCGTCGATGACCTGCTCGGCCACGATGTCGCCGCCGCTGTATCCGGAAACGACGAGGGCGTAGACCCTCTTTTGTGAAAAGGACGCGAAGTCCTTGCGGAACAAGGCCGTAAGGCGGTTGAAGAAGGCCGTAATATTGGCGCTCACGGCGTCGTTGTAATTGGGGCAAATCAAGACGACGGCGTCGCCGGCGCGAATGGCCGGATAGACCCGCTCGACGATGACGCCGCCGTAAAAGCATTCGCCCTTTTCACCGAAATGGCGGCACGCTTCGTAGCTGCAGCCCCGGCAGTCGACGACGGCTCCGTTGCGCAGGGAAATTTCTTCGACATCTACGTCCGCAGGCAGCTTCTTCCGTATCATTTCCCACAGCAGCAGCGTATTCGACGTCTTGCGGCTGCTGGCGTGGAGCACGACGACGCGGCGCGCCGGACGGCCTCCTTGGGAAAGTTCCGCGGCAAAGGCCGCCGTCTTACGTACCAGACAGGCCGCGCTTTCTTTATAGGCCTGCAAGTTCGTCTCTCCCAGCAGCATGGCCTGCGTATTAAAATTATACAGAGAGCCCGTCGCTTCGACGAGAGGCTTCCCCGGAAAGGCGCAGCCAGCCTGATTTGCCATGAAAATCAGCTCGCGGCCTATTTTTTTTGTGAATAATTCGCCCGGCCCGTCGACGAGGACCGCGCCGGCCCAGCCGTCCAGACAGTCTGCCTGAAGGGCTAAGGCCGAAATCAGCTGCGCGTATTCGCAGCTGAAGCCGCCGGCAGGCAGGGCTACGGCAAACAACACGGCCCGTCCCGCCGGCAGGGCGGCGGAGCTGCAGGCCTCGGCAAAGGCTGCGCTGTCGACGGCACGGTATTCCCATCCATGCAAAGCATAGGTCAGCACGCTTTCTAGCCGACTCGTATCGGCGCATTCGCGCCAGCCGATCTTCACGACTGTCAACATGCTCCATTCCCCCTTTACACCAGACGGCACAGGTTGAGATACGCCGTTTTCAGCCGCTCGTACAGGGCGTCGCAGACTGCAGCGTCTTCATATACGACGCCGTCCCGGGTCATCTGATTCCGGATGCCGAAAAACGCGCCGGCCCCTTCGTCTCCCAAGTACACGGAGCCGTAATGCCACTGTTCCCGCAGGGTCAGGAGAATCGATAAGGCCGCCGACGACAAGGCCGGAGCAATGTACGGCTTATATCCCAATTCGCGGACAGCCATGTTGGCCCCGATGACCAAGTCGGTCAGGGCGCGGGAGCGCCCGTCGTCGTAGTCTGTCAGGCTGTCGGCCAGCACCAAGTCCCCGCCGTGAGGCCCGAAGGCCCGCCCTTCGGTCAGGTAGGAGCGGAATTCTTCGCGGCGTTCCGCATAGTAGCAGGCCCGGGCGTTCATGACGCCTAAGCCGTAGCCCTGTACCTGCGCCGGCCTGAGCCCCGACGCCATCCAAAAGGCCTTGCACAACGGGTCTACCGGGTCGGACACGATGCAGGCCAGGCCGGCAAATTTCGCCGCCTTGGCCAGCCCGGCAAAATGGCGTACCAATTCTGTATTCGCCGCCAGCTGGGCCATGCGCACGTCGCCCTGGGCGCCGACAGGCGGCACGCCCTTGCTGGCGCAGAAGACGAATACGTCGCAGTCAAACAGCGCTTCTTCCCCGACGGCGTACACGGGAGGCAGCGACGGCATGCCGCTTCCCTCCCAATCGGCGAAGGGATATCGAATCTGATTGATTTCCATTTCCAGCCGCCTGATATTTTGTTCATTAATATCGCAGATGCCGATGGATTCGACGACGCCGGCTCCCAGAAGGCGCAGGCCGATGAGCATGGTCATGCCCACGTCTCCCAAGGCTAAAATATGAACTCTATACGTTTGTTTCCCTAAGGGGCTGCCCGTCAGCGGCAAGGGCGACGTCACCGCCGCCTCGCCGGGCAATTCATGAATATACCGCACCTTATCGTCCTTCCCTTCCAGCGGCGCTCCGCATCAGATCTTCTTCCATGGAGCCTTCCTTCCACTGCATGCGCAGGAGCCGCTCAATATCGTTTTCAATGAACCGGGTCGGGTCCATGTTTTCATCGAATTTTACGCCCACGTCGATGTCGGGAATCCGGGGATACGTAAAGACCTCGCCGAGGCGCTTCAGCGTCAGGCGGCGTTCGTACGTTTCCTGATAGACGTCCTGCAATACCCGCATGATGTGGGCGGCGTTCTGCAGGCACGTCAGGGAATACCAGTAATGAGCCAGGAAATCGCCGCGGCTGACAAACTCGGGATTGACGTAGGGCAGGATCAGGTTGATAGCCGGGTTGCTGTCGTAGCCGCTGTAGTTGTGGGCGTTGTCGATGCTGTCGCCGCCGATATAGGGATAGCAGTCCTTTTCGTTGAGCCAGACTTCCAGCGTCGGCAGGAAATAGGCGCTTTCGGCCTTCATGTTCTTTTCGACCATCATGTCCATGGCCTGTCCGGTCATGACGCCGACGAGAACCTCCTTGACTTCGATGTCGCACTTGTCCAGGTACGGCGTGAGCATCCGCATGCGGTGGCCCTTGTGCAGCAAGTCGTCGATGAGGATGACCGGCCTGTCAAAGGACTTGATCGTCCGGACCTGATTTTCCACAGGCGAATAATGATGTGATTCGGCCAGGGTAAATTCCTTGACGTACCGGTCGAAGTACTTGCCGATGTGCAGGCTCTTCGTCACCGTATTGGGCACCAGGACGTTGCTCAGGGCCTTGCCGAAGGGCACGGACATATAGGGGCCGCGCCGTTTTTTCTTGTCCTCGACAGTAGAGACGCCGTTGATTTCGGCGACCTTGTTGATGATCTTGTTGTGGAAGGAGCTCATGTTAAAGGACAGGAGCAGTTTGCCCGGGTAAATCAGCTTGAGCACGGCCAGCAAGTTGTTGTGGGCTTCGTGCAGGGCTTCGCGGACGAGAGGATTCTTGTTGAAGGGGTTTTTGATGACCGTTTCGACGTCCTTAAACAAGACGATAGGCGACTTCATATCTACGACGTACAGGGGATGCTCGCTGCCTTCCGGCGCGATGTTGACGAAGCCCTGCAGCTCGAGGGCGTCGATGATTTCGGCATCGTAGCCCGCTTCGTCTACAGGACGGTACACGGCGTAGGCAAAGTCGCGGGAAATGAGCTCCGTCAGAATTTCCGTAATGGTAATCTGGGCCACGTTGTCGATAGTCGACGTGTCGTCGGCGTAGAAGAAGCCAATGCAGGCGATGCTGCCGCCGGCGGCGTTGCGGATATGCGAGGCCAGCTGGGAATCGCCGATTTCCTTCAGCAAATCCCGCGTGCCGATGCGGTGGGCCGCGGCATAGGCGATCATCGTCCGTTCCTGCCGGGCGTCGTCGACGTACAGAGTCCGCACGGTTTCCCGCTCGATGTACTTGTCGAGGATATCCATGTTGTACCCCTTATTCCACAGCTTGTTGCAGATCGGCCACAGGCTTTCGGCGCCGCGGGGCTTAAAGGCGCCGATGCCCAGCTCCCGCGCTTCCAGGACGTGCTTATAGGCCGGTTCGCGCAGGTACATGTTGTTGTCGTAAATGAAATTCTGGGCTACGGCGTCGATGAGGTTGGATATGTCGCGATTCAGGTCGATGTTTTCGCGGATCTTCGTCGAGCTGATATCTTCGTAGAATTTGTCGAGAGTCAAATACACGACCTTTCCCGTAATGCCGTGGCCGCCGTCGTCGTGGTCCCGCCCTTCATTTTCCCTCGTCTCGCGGGCGAAGGCGATATGGTTTACCGTATGGATGGAATCCTTCGTCGGCGCGGCCTTGTAAGCCGAAGCGTTTTCGATGACGTCGGTCCCGACGGCGATGTACAGGTCCTTCTTGGCAAAAATCGCCTTCAGCCGGGCTACGTCCTTCGGATTGGCAATGTTGACGGGAATATCGTCGGGGAAGGGATACATGTCCTCTTCGTCGGCGACGGACATATTCATGATCTTGCGCCGCATGAGGCGGGGCTGGGTATGCTTGGACCAGGAAAATTCATCGAGGGCCAGATATACGTCGAAGCCCAGGTCGCGAATCTTGCAGGCCACGGCCTTATGCCCCAGGCTGAAGGGGTCGAAGGTCCCCGGGTAGAAGCAGGCCTTGCGGGCCGGCGGGAAGGAAAAGGCGCCGTTCTGGAACTCATGATGGCCGATATAGCGGTAAATATGATTCAGGACGGCGGCGTTGCTGTAGAAATCCAGAACACCTTCGGGATTTTCGTCGAGCAGGACCAGGAGCTTTTTGTAGCAGTGCAGGAATAAAAAGTCCTTCTGCTCCATGGCCATGACCGGGCTGTGAAAGATAAACTTCCCGATATCGCGGAAGGCGTCGCGGCTCAGCTCGTCGTCGTAGTGGGCGTAAGCCTTGATCATGATGTACAGCAGGCGGCGCTGACGCCGTTCGTTAACGTCCCCATCGTCGCCGAACTCCTCGGCAAATTCGGAGAAGTTTTCCAAAATGACGCCGACGGTGTTGACGATGGACGATGCCAGCTGGATGTTGACCGTCAAAATCTGCGACGAAATCGTATTGATAAATTCGTCGAATTCCTGGGGCGGCAGCTTCAGGATCATGCGGCCCAGGAATTCCGGCACGTACTTCGATATCTGGGGGTCGCCGATTTCCAGGCCGTTGAACAATTCGACGGCCAGCTCGTTGCGCTGCGAATAGGTCATGTTGGCAGCGATGCGCAGCAGGCTTTCCCCCGCCGCCTGGCGGACAAAGATGGACTCGCTGATTTTCAGAAGGTTCGTCAGATGCATGCCCAGATGCATGACGTCGCCCTTGTCGCACGTCTCGTCCATATACCGCATCATCAGCTCTATATTGGCGACCTTGATGCCCCAGTGAGTCCCCATCTTCAAGTCGATGAGGAACAGGCTGCCTTCATGTTCGGAAAAGGCCTTTTTATCAGCAGGCAAATTCATCACCGACAGGAGCTCGCCGTAATACTGTTCCTCTGTATATCCGTCATAGAGGCAGCGCTTCGTGTTCAAGGCGGCGACGCGCAGGTTCTGCGAGGAAGACTGCAGGGCCGTTTCCACGAAGGGGTGGACCGCCGTCATAAATTCCCCGGGAATGTCGCTGCGCTTCATGTCGTCCAGGACTTTCAGGAGCATGATGTACCGCTCTTCCGGATAATTGCGGCGCTCGAAATACTTGGCCATCACGCGGATGTAATCGCCGCGGTCTTTCGCCGGGCAGGAATCCAGTACGGCTTCGACGAAGCTGCTCAGGCAATAGCCGATCCACAGCTTGTGCTGCTCCGTAAACCGCATTTCCGGATAGATGATCATGTCCAGATACTGGTCGAACAGGGACAGGCTCGTGACGACCTTATGAGGCAACGATACGCCTTCGGGCAGCTCCTTCGTGTATTTTTCGTTGAAATTAGCGACAATGCGCCCCATGAGGGCCGCCGACTGGAAGCGGATGTCCCCTTCCTTATGAGACAGGAGCTCGTACAGGAATTTCAGCGTCATGACCTTTTGATGCTCTGTCATGTACGTCGAGTACTCTTCGAAAATGCCGATATAGGTGCGGACGTTTTTCCACAGCTGCTCGCTGCGGGCCGCTTCGATGAGGTTGCCGAAATCGCTGTCGTCGCGGAAGATACTCATGAGGCGGATGTTGTGGGCAATGGCCGCGTACTTCAGCTGTTCGACGACTTCTCCCTCCGCCAGGAGCACCATTTCCCGCGGCTCTGGAACGTCGGGCTGGACGTGGTCCCGCGAAAGGTCGGCCGGCAGCTCGACGACGCCCTTTTCCCGCATGAACGACTCGAAATCGGCCAGCTTGGCGTATACCTTCTGGTACCGGTGGCGCTTCGCCTCGTCTACGTTATCCAATTTTCCTAAAATGACGTCGAAGGCTTCCTTCAGAGTATAGAAATGAACGACTTCCCTGCCCTGGGCGTCGCGGCTGCTCTTGACCCGGAAATCGGCGTAGATGAGCAGCAGCGATTCGACGGAAAGATTTTCCAGCTCCAAATCCCAGACGGAATGGTTAGCCGCGATGTGTCCGATGCCGGACAAGCCGACGCGGCGGCAGCAGGCGTCGGTATAGTAATAGTGCAGGTAGGGCACGCGCTTTTCTTCGTTTTTCTTGCAGCCGTATTTCCCCAGGTCATGGCACAGAGCCGCGCCGGAAATGAGGGCCAGGTCGACGGGCTCGCCGAGGAAGGCCAGCTGACGCGCCGCATGCAGGGCGACGTAATGGACGCCGGCAATATGGCCCAGCGTGTTGAAGGGGGAAATTTCCGAGCCGATGCGCATGAATTCATAGATATACTGATCTTCCAGCATCTTGATCATGTGCAGGTATTCCCGCGTATAGCCCTGCTTCATAATTTCTTCATCGTCGAGAAAATCGAAATCGACGGTCGGGTCAAAGGGCAGCACGGCCCGTTCGTACTGATACAATCCGTGCAGCAGCTGCATGAGCACGAGGCGCCCCAGGCGGAATTCGCCGTCGCCGCTGTGCGCTACGGGCTTGCCGTCCCAGCCTTCCCACTGAGCCGCCGTAATCGGAAAGAGCCTCTCTAAGACGGCGCAGTAGCAATGGGCCAGCCAGCCGCCTTCCGGCTCTTCGGCCAAACAGGATATGTACCGCCGCGCCGCCTCCAGCACTTTGGCGGAAACATACCGTCCCCGGCTGTCGCGGCACCCTTCCAATTCGCCGGCCAGCTTCATGACGCCGTTGGCCTTCATAAACGCCGGGCCGTCGCCGGGCTTCATGCCGGCAGCCTTTAAAAAGGCCGAATCAGACAAGGCCTTGTACAAAAAGGTCTTCAGGTCTAATTTTTTTTCTTCCATAACCTTCTCCTTGCTTGCAGATACGAAAAAAGACGCCGAAAATGGCGTCCTTTTTTCATGCCATTTTACTCGTGATACAACTCTTTATTGCGTTTGACGATTTCCATGACAAGATTTGCTGTTTCTTCAATTGCTTTCGACGACACGTCGATAATCGGGCAATGAAGACGGCGCATGACGTTGCGGGCATACGTCAGTTCTTCATTGATCCGCTCGATGTTGGCGTAGCTGGCGTTCGAATCGAGGCCCATGCTGCGCAGCCGTTCCGAACGGATAAAATTCAATTTAAAGGGATCGATAATGAGGCCGACGATTTTACGGGCCGGCACCTGGAATAATTCCGGAGGCAAGGCTACTTCCGGCACCAAGGGCAGGTTGGCAGCCTTGATCCGCTTATGAGCCAAATACATAGATAAGGGCGTCTTAGACGTACGGGATACGCCGACGATGACGATATCAGCCTTTAAGAAGCCCATCGGATTTTTGCCGTCGTCAAATTTGACGGCGAATTCAATCGCTTCGACGCGCTTGAAGTATTCTTCGTCGAGCTGATGAATCATGCCCGGCTTCATCGTCGGTTCCGTATGGGTCAGCGTGCCTACGCCGGCCAGCATCGGGCCGATGATGTCGACGAGGGTAACGTTCTGCGCGTTAGACAACTCCTGCAGCTTGCGCCGCAGCGTCGGGGATATAATAGTACAGCAGATCATCGCGCTGTGTTCTTTCGCCTTTTGTACGATTTCTTCGACCTGCTGTTCCGTACGAATATAGGGCATGCGCACGATATCAAATTCCTGTTTGTCGTACTGGCAGGCCGCCGCCCGGGCTACGCGTTCCGCCGTATCTCCCAGCGAGTCCGAGCAGGCGTAAATGATCGGTTTTGCCACCTTACGTTCTCCTTCCTAATCCACATTCAACAAATAACCGCGTAATGTTTGTTTTCGATATTCTTCCGACAATCTGTAAATCCTTCTTATCTTCCTCATCCGTATCGAGAACATGAACTACCGGCAGACAATCAATTTCATATTCTATCATGCGCTGCGCCGCTGCCAGCGCCTTTTCATCAGCCTGCACGTAAATGACCTTGCTGACCGGCGTCATGACCATACGCACCGGCAGAGCTCTCAAATCGTTGTTGCCCATAGCCGTCTTCAACAAATCCTTTCGGGATACGACACCGGCCAGAATATTATCCGTCGCGACAAATACCGTTCCCGCATCTTCCGTAAACATAGCGATGACCGCGTCGTAGGCGCTGGTGTGCTCGCCGACGATGACCGGCTGCGATAAACACGACTCAATGCTGATATCCATGATCTTTTGAGACAGCAAGTCCTTTTCCTTATCGCCGATAAAGAAATATCCCAGCTTTGGCCGGGCGTCTATCAGTCCCAGCATCGTCAATATCGCCAGGTCGGAGCGCAGCGCTGCCCGCGTCACGTGCAGCTGGTCGGCAATGTGCTGTCCCGTAATCGGACTATGCTCCTTGACGATATTCAAAATCGTTCCCTGCCGTTCCGATAACATATTGTGGTTTCACCTCCTGATAATCGCTTATTATCATACCATATTTTACTCCAAGATGCATAAGAAAAAGGCGGACCAAAAGAAATAATTTACTCTTTTGGCGCCGCCTTTTCTCATATCATCGACTTACCATGTATAATCTTCTGTATCTGCGCGGCCTTTTCCGGTCAGGGAATCCATCAGCATACGCTGTTCGATCTGCGCGACGTTCTTGCGCGTAGATACAACGGCGTCGGGATTGACGGAAATAGAATCGATGCCGCTCTTAACGAGAAATTCCGTAAAATCAGGATATACGCTCGGCGCCTGGCCGCAGATGGAAACGGTCTTTCCATCCCGGTGAGCTACTTCGATCAAGTGGCGAATAGCCCGCTTAACGGCTAAGTTGCGTTCGTCAAACAGAGGAGCTACCGTTTCGTTATCGCGGTCGCAGCCCATGACGAGCATCGTCAGGTCGTTGGAACCGATGGAATACCCGTCGACAAACTTATTGAACTGATCCGCCAGGATGATGTTGGAAGGAATTTCAGCCATCAGCCATACTTTGAAGTCCGGTCCGCGGTGGAGTCCTTCTTCAGCCATGAGGCCGACGATCTTTTCCATTTCGTCGACGCGGCGGCAGAAGGGAACCATGACGTTCAGATTCTTGAAGCCGTATTCTTCGCGGACTTTGCGGACGGCCTGCAATTCCAGGCGGAAGGCTGCGACGTATTTCGGGTCGTAGTAGCGGGATGCGCCGCGCCAGCCTAAGAGGGCGCTGCTTTCCTGCGGTTCATACTTGTCGCCGCCCTTGAGGTTGCGGTATTCGCTGGATTTGAAATCGCTGAGGCGAAGCGTTACCGGGCGCGGAGCCAATGCCTGGCAAACCTTGCGCATGCCGTCGGCCAGCTGGTCGACGACGCGTTCGGGATGGCCGATTTCGATGAGATACAAGGGATGTTCGTGAATGAACGTCGTCCAGATGAATTCTTCGCGCATGAGGCCGATGCCGTCGCAGGGCAGCTTACCGTGTTTTTCCGCCAAGTCGGGGTTGCCCAGGTTCATGTAAATCTTCGTGCCCGTAATGGGAACCGGTTCGGACATGACGACTGTCGCCTGGCCGCCGGCCTGAGCTGCTTCTTCCTTCGGTTTTACGATATCGGCGACGGTGCCTTCGTATACGATGCCGTTCGTCGCGTCGACAGTAATATCCGCACCGTCGGGAATCGTCGTCGTCGCTTCAACGCTGCGGCTCTTCGTGCCGACGATGCAGGGGATGCCCAGCTCGCGGCTGACGATCGACGCGTGGCAGGTCATGCCGCCGGCGTCGGTGACGATGGCTCTGGCCTTCTTCATAGCCGGCACCCAGTCGGGGGCGGTCATCGTCGTAACGAGGATTTCCCCTTCCTTAAATTCTTCGATCTTCGACGGATCGAGGATGACGTGGGCTTTGCCGGCGGCGCTGCCCGGGCTGGCCGGCAGGCCCTTTACGATGACCTTGCGGTCCGTCGTCACGGCTGCAGGAGCCGCTTCGGCCTGTCCCTTTTCCTGATTTTTCTTGGACCATACCGTTTCGGGGCGGGCCTGGAGGAGCCATACCTTGTTATCCCGTTCGTCGACGCCCCATTCCATATCCATGTAGCAGCCGTAATGCTGTTCGATAGCCTTGGCGTACGTTGCCAGTTCTTTTACCTGTTCGTCCGTAATGACCTGCATCTTCTGTTCTTCTTCCGGCACGAGCTGTTCTTCGCAGTCGCCGCCGGGCTTGCGGACGAGCTTCACGGGCTTCGTATTGATCATCTTGTCCAGAATCGTCAAATCGTCCTTCTTGACGCGGAAGTTATCCGGCGTAACCGTACCCTGTACGACGTATTCGCCCAGACCCCAGGCGCCTTCGATCGTAATCGTCGAATCGTCGCCCGTCACGAGGTCGACCGTAAACATAACGCCGGCGGCCTTGGAGAATACCATCATCTGGACGGCGGCGCTCAAGGCGACGGACAGATGGTCGAAGCCTTTCTTCGTCCGATAGTACGTAGCGCGGTCGGTAAACGTAGAGGCATAGCATTCCTTGACCTTCTGGATTACCATATCGGCGCCCTGGACGTTCAGATACGTATCCTGCTGTCCGGCAAAGCTGGCGTCGGGAAGGTCTTCTGCCGTAGCGCTGGAACGGACGGCGACAAAGGGATTGTCTTCGCCGACTTTTTTGCCCAGTTCTGCATAGCTGGCCCGAATCGCTTCGGCCAGGTCAGCCGGCATATCGGCAGCGCAAATTGCTTCGCGGACAGCTGCCGTGACGCTGCGGAGCTGAATGGGGTCTTCTACATCGGTCAGGCCCTGAAGCAGTTCTTTAATCTTTTCATCCAAGCCCGTTTCGCGCATAAAATGACGGTACCCTTCGGCCGTCGTAGCGAAGCCGTAAGGCACAGGTACGCTCGTCTGCGACGTCAGTTCGCCCAGCGAAGAAGATTTCCCGCCTACGAGAGCGACGTCCTCGCGGCGCAGTTCATCAAACCATAATACAAAAGCCTTATCTCTATCCATTCCCTCTTACCTCCTAGAACAAGCAGATATGCTATTTATTTGTTTCCTTTACATTTATGGTACTTTATTTGTTAGAAAAAGTCAACACATTTTCAGTATCTATTGTACATTTCTTTTATATATTATATACTATTTGTGTGGTATTGCTTATGTAACTATCTAAAAATAGTATAATGCCCCTTCCGGCAATGATTTTCGCCCCTTTCCGGCTTTTCCCGCCGCGAAAGTCCCTTCCGCATATAGGATAATGTATATAAATATGCTATAATAAGAAATTAGCAAAGATTCATTTCTGCTTATTGAAAGTTATATATTATATTTATGTTTTATAATATAGGAGGATCTATGTATACGCCTAGACGGAGAGCTAAACATGCTAAAAAATCATCAGGACCTATGCACCGTCTGCGACTCCTGATTATCTTATGCGTCGTCGTAATCGCCGGCCTGACCTTCGGCTACATTTTCGCCGCCTATCAAAGCCTGCCTACGGTAGGCAACAACATGCGGCCTGCCGTGTCGTCGCAGGTCTTCGATATTCACGGCCGCCTCGTGACGACCCTGCATTCCGACCAAAACCGCCTGCCTATCGACATCAACAAGGTGCCCCAGCATTTGCAGAACGCCTTTATCGCCGCGGAAGACAACCGCTTCTACGACCATATCGGCATCGACCCCATCGGCATCGGCCGGGCCATCGTGACGAACATTACCAGCGGCGGCATCGCCCAGGGCGGCAGCACCATTACGCAGCAGCTGGCGAAAAACGCCTTCCTGTCGCAGGAACAGACGCTGAAACGCAAAATCCAGGAAGCCATGCTGGCCCTGGAAATCGAACGGAAATACAGTAAAAAAGAAATTCTGGAAATGTACATGAACCAGATTTATTTCGGCCAGGGCGCGTACGGCATCCAGACGGCAGCCCGCACGTACTTCGACAAGGACGTCGACCAACTGAACCTCAAGCAGTGCGCTATGCTGGCCGGTCTGCCCAAGAGCCCTAATTACTACTCGCCCTTCAATAATCTGGAAGAAGCGAAAAAACGCACGAACACCGTCTTAGACCAAATGGTGAAATACGGCTATATTTCTCAGGATGAATGTACGGAAGCGAAAAACGCCGACTTAGAATTGACGCAGATGAAGCAGACCGACGACAACGCCGATACGGCTTCCTTCGTCGACTATGTGTCGCAGCTCGTGGCCTCCAAATACGGCGACGACGCCCTGTACAAGGAAGGCCTGAAGATTTACACCACCATGGACTTGGAAAAACAGCGCGCCGCAGCGGAAGCCCTGCGCCAGCTGCCGGACAACTATAAGGACGAAAACGGCTTGACCCAGCCGCAGGGAGCCCTCGTCTCCATCGACCCGAGAAACGGCCACATCCTGGCCATGGTCGGCGGCCGCGGCCAGGACAGCTTCAACCGCGCCACCATGGCCGTCCGCCAGCCCGGTTCTGCTTTCAAGCCCTTCGTATACATGACGGCCCTGCAGCACGACATGTCGCCGTACTCGACAATGGAAGATAAGGCCATCTCGTACGGCTCGTGGAGCCCGCAGAACTCCGATATGACCTTCCGCGGCAAGATGTCCCTGGCCGACGCCCTGGCCCTTTCGGTCAACACCGTCGCCGTCCAGCTGGCTGATGAAGTCGGTCCCTCCAATATCATCGCCAACGTCAAGAAGATGGGCATTACGACGATGGAAAAGGACGACGACAACCTGGCCATGGCCTTAGGCGGTCTGACCCGGGGCGTAACGCCGCTGGAAATGGCCAGCGCCTACGGTACCTTCGCCAATAGAGGCGTCCACGTCAAGCCCGTTGCCATCGTCAAGATCCTGGACCGCAACGGCAACGTCCTGGAAAACGAATCTACCCTGAATCAGGATAAAAATAAGACCCAGGTCATGTCGGAAAAAGAAGCCTATGAAATGACCTATATGCTCGAAGGCGTCATCGATCACGGCACCGGCACGGGCGCAGCCATCGGCCGGCCCGCAGCCGGCAAGACCGGCACGACGGACAACAACGTCGACGCCTGGTTCGTCGGCTATACGCCGACGATCGTCACGGCCGTCTGGATCGGCGACGACTCGGGCTCGCACAGCCTGGGCGAAGTATACGGCGGTACGATTCCGGCAGCTATCTGGCGGGATTACATGACCGTCGCCACGCAGGACGAATCGTACGAAGGCTTCGCCATCCCGTCCGGCATGGAACCGATTGCGCCGCCGCCGAAAGAAGAACCTAAACCCAAAGCGGATGACAAAAAAGACGCAGCTAAGGACAAGGGGAAGAAATCGCGCGAACCGGCAGCGCAAAACGACGAATCTTCTGATACCGGCGAACGAGCCGCCGAAGAACGGGCCGTCCAGCAGGCCGCGCGCAACAACAAGGAAGAATAACATACTGGCATGCAATGCCGAGGCTGCAAGCCCGTCCTCCCGGCAGATCTGCTCTGCCGAAGGGACGGGCTGTTTTATTTCACAAGGTGCATATGACAAAAACGCCATAGGGCTTGGCCGAAACCAATGCCGCTATGGCGTTTTACTATATACGTATGATATTGTCTACGCTATGTCTCTGAAAGGCGAAGAGGAGATTACCGCGCGTTGGCTTCGCCGCGGAAAATCGTGCCGCGGCTGGCGTCTACCGTGACGAGTTCGCCGTTTTCCAGGGCGTCGGCAGCATGAGCCGCTCCGACGACTGTCGGGATGCCGAGGGTAATGGCGACGATAGCCGATTCGCTCGTGAGACCGACTTCTTCCGATACGATAGCGCCGGCTTTCTTCATGTATTCTACCCATTCCGCTTTAGCCGAACGGACGACGAGGATGCAGCCCGGCGTAAAGTTCTTTTCCAGCGATTCCGTATCGTTGGCGATGCAGACCTTGCCGATAGCCGAATTGCGGCCGATGCCCGTGCCGCGGATGAGAACGTCTCCTACAACCTGTACGCGGATCATGTTGGTCGAGCCGGACTTGGCGACGGGAACGCCGGCTGTGAGGACGACGAGGTCGCCGGCTTTGATGAGGCCGCTGTCGAGGGCGGCGAAGATGCCGTTGTCGACGACTTCATCCGTATCGCTGGCTTCCTTGCCGACGATAGCCTGGACGCCCCAGTTCAGCTGGAGGCGGCGGACGACGCTTTCATGAGGAGATACGGCGACGACGGGACATTCCGGACGGAACTTGGAAATCGTCTGAGCTGTGCTGCCTCGTTCCGTCGACGCGATAATAGCGGCGGCGTGAAGGTCTTCGGCAATTTTTACGACGGCCTTGCCGATAGATTCCGTCGTCGTAGACGACGAAGCGTGTTCGTCCTGGTGGGACGGCGGCGTAAACTGGCTTTCCGTGAACATGGCTACGCGGGCCATCGTTTCTACGGCTTCGACAGGATACATGCCGCTGGCCGTTTCGCCGCTGAGCATAACGGCGTCCGTGCCGTCGAGGATAGCGTTGGCGACGTCGCTCGTTTCCGCGCGGGTCGGGCGGGGATTATTGCACATAGATTCCAACATCTGCGTCGCCGTAATGACCGGCTTGCCGGCTGCCTGGCATTTGTGAATGAGCATCTTCTGCAGCGTCGGCACTTCTTCTGCCGGCACTTCGACGCCCAAATCGCCGCGGGCTACCATGATGCCGTCGCTCATCTTGATGATTTCGTCGATATTGTTAACGGCAGCCTGACATTCGATCTTGGAAATGATCTTCATCGGGCTGTTGTGTTTTTCCAAAATCTTGCGGATCGTCACGACGTCCTTGCCGCGCTGGATAAAGGAAGCGGCGATCCAGTCCATATTCATGCGGATGCCGAATTCAATGTCTGCAGCGTCCGTTTCCGAAACGGCCGGCAAATTGATGGCAATGCCCGGCACGGCGACGCGCTTGCGGTCGCTCATCTTGCCGCTGTTGAGGATCTGCGTATGGATATCCTGGCCTTCGACGCTGATGACTTCCAAGTTTACCAGGCCGTCGGACAAGAGGATATGGTCGCCGGCCTTTACGTCCTGAGGCAGTTCTTTGTAATTTACAGAAACGATCGTTTCGTCGCCTTCGACGTCGCGGGCCGTCAAGGTAAACTCCTTGCCTTCTTCCATTTGGATGGAGCCGTTTTTAAACTTGCCGAGGCGGATTTCCGGGCCCTTCGTATCGAGGAGCAGGGCTACGGGAATGCCTACCTTTTTAGAAGCGGCGCGAACCATGTCCATGCGCGCCTTGTGTTCTTCGTGGGAACCGTGGGAAAAATTAAAGCGGGCGACGTTCATGCCGGCCTGAATCATCTGTTCGACGATTTCCTGGGAATTCGAACTCGGGCCGAGAGTGCAGACAATTTTCGTTTTTTTCAACATGCGTAATCTCCTTTACACAATACCAACTCTATGACTGAAACAAATCTAATGATGTATCTAACGAAGTCAATAAAATACGGGCGCTGGTTACGTTCGTCGCCAGCGGAATGCAGTGCACGTCGCACAGGCGAAGGAAGGCCGATACGTCCGGTTCGTGAGGCTGCGCCGTCAGCGGGTCCCGCAGGAACACGACGGCGACGACTTCGCCCGACGCGATCATGCCGCCGATCTGCTGGTCTCCTCCCAGCGGTCCGGGCTGCATTTTTCTGACGGATAATCCCGTCGCGTCTTCAATCCGCTTTCCCGTTTCCCCCGTTCCGACCAAAGGGAACTTCTGCAATACGTGTTTAAACTGACAGGCCAATCCTACCATATCCTGTTTCTTTGCATCATGGGCAATGAGCGCAACATACTTTTCCAAGGCTTTACCTCCTTTTTCTGTATCCGTAGCAATACTGTTCCAACTGGTACGTTTTTCGTCCCATGTGGGCAATATATACAGTGCTCGGCGTTGCTCGAGCACTGTTCGTCCTTGATTGTACCGTATCCCTTTCAATAATGCAAGTCCTAAATACGGCATTATCTCCAAAAACTATAGATTCTATGCAAGTATTACAAACCTATTACCAAAGCTTTACCCGCTCTTCCGGCGCGACGTACATGCCGTCGCCGTCCTCTACGTCATAGGCCTCGTAGAACGAATCCGTCGCCGAAAGAGCGCCGTTGACCCGGGCCTGCATGATAGGATGGGGGTCGGTCTGCACGCTTTGCAGGAGCAGCTGCGGCGTCATTTTGCTGGCAAAAATAGCGGCAAAATTGCGGTACAAATCGCGCAGCGTTTCTTCGTCGCCGCCGGCGATTTCCGTCGCGACGGACAAGCCGCCGCAGTCGGCAATGGCTTCGTTGGCGACGAGGGCCCCGTTTTCATATAGGCCTTCAGCTACCTCATAGCGGCTGTAATAGGGGGCGAAGGCCGCGGCTTTTTGCTGGAACATCGCATAATCACCGGCAGTCCACCAGTTCTTCATATTGCCGTCCTTGTCGTATTGGCTGCCGTTGGGGTCAAAGGCATGGGAAATTTCATGGCCGATGACGACACCGATGCCGCCGAGATTCGCGCCGTACGAGGCGTCGGGACTGTAAAAGGGCGGATTTAAGATGCCGGCAGGAATCGTAATGCTGTTGTTCGCCGGGATATACGCGGCGTTGACGTCCTGCGGCTGGAAGGCGTACCATTTATCCGGGTCAAAATCAGTCCCAATAAGCCGATGTACCTGAGCCTGTACCAGCACGGCGTTGTGCATGATATTGCGCAGCAAGTCGCCGCCGTCGGCTTCGGCTATGACGTCGGGCATATCCTCAACGATCGGCTTGTCGTCTGCCGCCGGGCCGCCGACAAATACGCGCAGGGCGTCGAGCTTGCCTACGGCTTCCTTCTTCGTATCCTCGCCGAGCCAATCGTTTTTCAGCAAGCGCTCCCGATATACGCCGCGAATCTCGTCGATCATCGCCTTCACGTCCCGCACGGCGTCAGGCGAACAATGGTCCTTCATGTAAATCTGCCCAAATTCATAGGGAAGAAGGCCCTGAACCATGCGGCTCGCCGTCTCTTCGTCGCTGCGGCTCTTTGTGATGCCGAAGCGGTACTGCGTATAACTCCGCTGCAAATCGCGAAGGCGCCTGTCGGCGTAAGGAGCGAAGCCGTCCATGATGCGGAACACGGCGTAGCTCTTCAGCAGGGGCAGATTGTCCTGGACGTAGGCTTCGTCTAGTTTCTGGAGATACGCCGCGTCAGCCAGAAACAGCTTCTTCTCCTTCGTCAGCTTCCACGACGACAGCAGGCGGCGGCCGTCCATATGGGGCATGAAGGCTTCGATCTCGTTCCGCCTATACATCGTATTCAGCACGGCAAAGTCGTTGCGTTCTTCGCTGCTCAGCATGGCCGGAGCCCAGCGCTGTTCCATGGCGAAAATAGCTTCGGCCTGCCGGGCCGCTTCCTCTGCCGGGCACCCCGCTTCGGCCAGCACGTCGGCAATATACGTCTTATAGGCCTGCCATGCGCCGGGGTGCGGCTCCTGTTCCAGCTCGTATTTGCTCAAAATCGTCTCCGTCGGCACGATGCGGGCGGCGTAGCGCAGCGAATCGGGCATGCGGTCCGCCGTATAATCGACGAACACGGACGCGCCGGACGCTTCCCTTACCTGGAGCAGGGCCTGAGTCAGCTCGTCCGTCGTCTCAGCCTGCCGCACGGGAGCCAGCACGTCCTGCAGATACTGCCGCGCCGTCGCGTCGCGCCGTTTCATATCGACAGCGCAGCGATATAAATCGGAGATTTTCTGCTCCGGCGTCCCCTTCGCGTACGAGCCTTCTTTGGCAGCGATTTCGTGCAGCTCCTGTTCCAAAATTTTCGTATTTTTCAGCGATTGTTCCTTAAACCAGGACCAGGATGGCTCCGTCGGTTCAATCTGTTTTTCCGCCAGCGTCGGCCCGTTGACGGCTAAGTAAAAGTCGTCCCGTTCCGAAACGGGCTCCTGGGCCTGGGCCGTGCCGAATGCCAGCAGAGCCGTCAGGACCAGCGCGGCCAGGCGTTGTTTCGTCCCATATTTCATCGGTATCCTTACTCCTTTACAGTGGGAAATCTATTTTGCAGTCAGTGCCGGGTCGGCAACGCCGTTGGCGGCAAAGGCCTTGGCCCGGTCGATGCAGGTCGCGCAGACGCCGCAGGGCTTGTCGCCGCCTTCATAGCAGCTCCAAGTTAGTTCGTAGGGAGCGCCCAGCCGCAGCCCTTCCTTGACGACGCCGGCCTTATTCCACGACAGCAGCGGCGCTTCCAGGCAGCACGTGCGGCCTGAGCCTTCGTAAATAGCCGTCGCCATGGCCTGTTCAAATTCGGGCGTACAGTCCGGATAGGCCCGTCCCGCCGCATCGTCGGCGTGGGCACCGTAATAGATCGTTTCGGCGCCGACGCTGACGGCAGTCGCCGCGGCATAAGATAAAAATAAGCCGTTGCGGAAGGGCACGTACGTATCGACAGTCCCTTCGCCGCCCATTTCCTTCAGCTGCTCCGCATACGATTCATGGCGGATCTCTTTGCCGCTTCCCTGCAGCAGGGAGCTGTCGCTCAAGGCGAATGCCTGGGATAAATTCGTTTCTTTATGAGCCACGCCGTAATGGACGGCTACCTGGCGGGCCGCCTGTATTTCCTTCGCGTGCTTTTGCCCGTAATAGGCCGTCAGGGCCAATACCTCACTGGCGCCGTATCGTTCCACAGCCATAGCTAGGCAGGTCGTCGAATCGACGCCGCCGCTCAGCAGTACAATGCATTTCATATCTCTTCTTCCTTTCCATCTGTGCGATGACCTTATTATACCATAATTTTGCCAAGCCGTTTTTCCAACAAAAGCCCTTGCATTCCCCTAGCCGTCCTTTATAATAAAAACCATAACGCACTATCGTAAGGGGAGAAGATATCATGATCAAAGCGCTGCTGCTCATATACGCCATTTGGGGATTTAACTGGGTCGCCATGAAGGAGGCGACGCTCTTTTTCCCGCCGGTCCTCTTTGCCTGCTATCGCTTCGCCGTCGGCGCGGCCATCCTGCTGGCTGTCAACGCCTGGCTGAAGCTGCCCCTTCCGCCGCGGCGGTACTGGAAATGGATCGCCCTGACGGGACTGCTGCAGATCGCCGGCAACAACGCGGCCATGCAGATGGGAATTAAAGACCTGGACGCCGGCCTCGTCGCCGTCCTGAACTACAGCATGCCCGTGTGGGTCGCCATCCTGGCCCATTTCTTTTTAAATGAAAAGCTGACGAAGCGCAAGGCCTTAGGCGTCGTCGTCAGCATGATCGGCCTGGTTATCCTCATGCACATCGACTCCCTCGGCAACGCCTCCAGCCTGTTCATCACTATCGGCGGCGCCATTTCCTGGGCCGTAGCAAACGTCGTCATCAAGTATCAAAACAGCCAGCTGAAAGGCAAGGACTGCAATATGATTCAATACACGGCCTGGCAGATGACCATCGGCTCTATCATCTTATTCGTCTACACCAGCTGTATGGAAACAGGCCAGGTACACTGGACGCCTATGGCTGTCGCCTGCCTGGCCTACAACGGCATCCTGGCCTCCGCCCTGGCCTTCTTCCTTTGGAACTATGTCCTCACCTGCATGGAAGCCAGCAAGGCCTCTATCGCCGTCCTGGCCGTCCCCGTCGTCGGCGTCGTCTGCGGCATCCTCTTCCTAGGCGAAAGGCTGTATGTCAGCACGGCCGCCGGCATGGTCCTCATATTAGCCGGCATCCTGCTCATCGTAGCGCAGAACTCAAAGCCCCTGTCCTCACGTTTTCATCGCTCAAAATCGTAACAACACTGAGAATATACGAGCTTACGTAAAGCCACTGTATTCGAATTTCTATAAAAATTCGTATTCTTGTGCTTTTCATAATATGACTGAACCCCGCTTGCTATAAACAGCAGGCGGGGTTCAGCGTATGCATGTCAGTATATCATTATCAGAAAAAGGCTGGCTACTGTAACTTAATGCCCCTTCGTCGGCTGCGCAGCCGGATTCATATTGGCAGCGGCAGAGCCGGCAGGAACGGCGTTTCGTCTCGTCTTAGAAATGATGCTGTGGCTGTAGCCGTAGCCAAAATAGATAGCCAGGCCGACGAGGAGCCAAACGACGAAGCGGATCTGCGTAACGAGCGGCAGCATGTAAATCAGGATGCCGCAGAAGACGATAGCCAGAGCCGGTACGAGCGGCACGAGCGGGCATTTGAAAGCGCGCTGCTGATTGGGGTTTTTCTTCCGCAGGATGATGACGGCCGCCGAAACGATGATGAAGGCGCAGAGCGTGCCGATATTGGTCATTTCCGCTACGGCGTTGATGGGCAGGAAGCCTGCCGTAATGGCCGTAATGACGCCGACGAGAGCGGAGCTTCTGGCCGGAGTTTTATACTTCGAATGAACGTGGCCGAAGAATTTCGGCAGCAAGCCGTCGCGGGACATGACGAACAGTACGCGGCTCTGACCAAAGCTCATGACCAGCAGTACGGACGTAAGGCCGCAGATAGCGCCGACCGATACGGCCGCAGCGCCCCAGTGATAGCCGACAGCCTGCAAGGCGAAGGCAACGGGAGCCGCCGTCGTCTGGAACTGCATAAAGGGAACCATGCCGGTCAATACGGCGGAAACGGCGATGTACAAAATAGTGCAGATAATCAAGGATAAGATAATACCGCGAGGCAGCGATTTCTGGGGGTCTTTTACTTCTTCTGCCGCCGTGGAAACAGCGTCAAAGCCGATGTACGCAAAGAAGATAATCGACGCGCCGGCGAATACGCCCGACCAGCCGAAGGGCATGAACGGAACCCAGTTCGAGGCGTCGACGTGGCTGAAGCCCAACGCGAGGAACAATGCGACGACGGCCAGCTTAATGGCAACGATGACGTTGTTGACGAAGGAACTCTGCTTGACGCCGCGGATGTTGACAAAGGCGACGACAGCTAAGATGAGAACGGCCGGCAAGTTGACGATGCCGCCGTCATGGGGAGCCATGGTCAGCGCCGTCGGCAAGGTAATTCCCAAGTTCATGAGAATGTTGTTAAAATACCCGGACCAGCCGATGGCGACGGTCGATACAGCGAAGGCATATTCCAAAATCAAATCCCAGCCGATGACCCAGGCCCAAAATTCACCTAAAGCAACATATCCATAGGTGTACGCGCTGCCGGCAACGGGAACCATCGCGGCAAATTCAGCGTAACATAAGGCGGCGCATCCGCAGGCCAAGGCGGCGATAATAAATGAAATAACCAGTGCAGGACCAGAATAATTTGCCGCCGCTACGCCTGTCAGGACGAAAATCCCCGTCCCTACGATGGCGCCGATCCCCAGCATGGTCAAACCGAACGTGCCGAGGATCTTGTTCATCCCGCCATCCATTTTAGTTTCGGAGATGAACTCGTTAATACTTTTCGTTCTAAATATTTTTTTAGTCATAATACCCCTCTTTCCCCTATCTTCGTAATCGGAGTTATACGTATAACCCCCTGCTCCGATTACGTTCTCTATTATACTCCCTTATTTTAATTTGTAAAGGTTATTTTCGGATTTTATTTTATATTTTTATAGTTTTAGCGATTTTATTTGGAAAATATTTTATAAAACAGGTATTTTAGTTAATTTTACATGTTCAATATTCATTTACTATATGACATTTATGAATACGGCTTCCCATACCGTATATACAAAGGATTTCCTATCATTTCATCTTTATATTGCATATAAATATCGCATTTCGCAAAAATCCTATTATGTTTCTTCGCGTAAGCATACGCGATTCCCCTCTATATAAAAATACTGCAAAGGAGCGTTGCCCAAACCAAAGAATAGGTACTCAAAGCCTCGCCGACATGACTTGGCCCATAAAAATAAGCGCCGGATTTTCTAATCCAAGCGCTTTTTTATAACCGTCTTCTCGCCGCTTCCCAGTCGTCTCTCGTATCGATGTCGCAAAGTTCGCCTTCCGGCACGGCGAACTGCCACAGGTCGTCCTCGTATGCCGCCAGTATCGCCCTGCCGCCTCTATCGCCTTGCAGGGCCAGCAGCTCGTCCTTATAGGCATGCGAAAAAATCGCCGGACTGCCGCGGCGGCTTCCCGATACGGCGCAGCCTATACCGCATCCCGACTGCGCATATTGCACGACGAAATCGCTTATGGTCTCATCGGAAAGAAAGGGCTGGTCGGCGGCGAAAAAGGCCCAGGCATCGGCGGCGGCAGACGCCTCCACTCCCAGGCGGACGGATGCAGCCATGCCTTCCCCGGCAGCTGCATTTTTTACGGCAATCGCATCATGAGCCCGGCACCACGACAGAATTTCGTCATACTGGCAGACGACGTATAGGCGGCACGAGCACGACAAGGCCGATTCGATACGCCGCGCTGCGTCCTGCAGCTGGTCAAAGCCATGGCGATACAGGGGGATTCCAGCCAGCGGAGCCAGCAGCTTATTGCCGCCAAAGCGTCGGCTGAAGCCCGACGCCATGTAAATCAATGCGATATGCACCGTATGTCCCCCCGTTCCTCTATATCGAAAAAAGTCGTCAGCCCTATGGGCTCGTCCAGGCGGCGCAGCAAAGCCTGTCCCCCCAGCCGGACCGCTTCACCATCGGCCTGATTGAAAACAGGTACGACCGGCACCTTCCAATTTCGGCGCAAGGCTGCCAAACACGAAGTGACGACGGCGGCAAATACGTCGTCCGTAACGACTTGCCGTCGAGCCCATCGGCTTCGTTCCCAGCGGAAACAGACCTCGTCCAGAGGACGGCTCAAGGCAGACAATCCCGCCACATGGACGATGCAATCAGTACGCGGCGGAATAACCGGCTCGTGCGGACCGAAGCATTTCAGCGGCTGCCGCCGCGACCCGTCGGCTTCGACGAGGACGACGTCGGCTAAGGTCCGGCATACAGCAAAGAGAGCATCGCCGCCGTAGCCAATCTTACCCCGGCCGTCTCGACGGCCGACGACTGCGAAGCCTTGCCCTTCCAGCAGCGATTTCACCGTCTCGGTATCGTCAGCCAGTAGTTCCGACGGCGGCTCGTACATATGGGTCGTCGTCGCTATGGCGACTCGTTTGCCCTGCCGGCGCAGCTCCTCAGCCAGCCGATAGATCCATGTCGTCTTGCCGCCTGAGCCGGTAAAGGCGACGACGGTTTTTTTCTTCTGCGCCAAGGACGAACAGCCATATGCCAATCCCTGCCGCAGCGACGGCATCTCTTCAGCCGCCCCGTTACGGCAGGCGAATATGCGGCACATCGGCGGCCCTCCACTTCTTCGCGTCGGCCTTTTCCCGACCTTCCCGCCGCGCCCTGACAGCGATGAGCTCCGCTGCAATGCTGACGGCGATTTCCTCCGGCGTCGCCGCAGAGATGGGAAGGCCGATGGGGCCGTACGTATTATCTATTTCTTCTGCTGCAAAGCCGTCGGCCAGCAGCTTTTCCCGCACGAAATGCAGCTTATTTCGGCTGCCGATGACCCCGATGTACTGAGGCCGCAGCGGCAATATCTGCCGCTCTACGACGTAGTCGCCTACATGGCCCCTCGTCATGATGCAGACGTAATCATCTTCACCGATGTGGAAATCCGGCAGGTGCTCCAAGTCGGCGACGACGACGGACTCGGCGTCGGGAAACCGTTCGGCATTGGCAAAGTCTTCCCGGTCGTCTACGACGACGCAGGAAAAGCCAACGCGGGCTAATAGGGGAACCAGGGCGCAGGCTACGTGGCCGCCGCCGAAGATAAAGGCCCGGCTGGCTGGGAAGAAGGACTCGGCATACAGTAATTTCCCACCATAGGATATTAACTGTGGCTTATAGGTCGATGCATTCCCACTTTTCTGCAAAAAAAGCTGCAAATCCGCCATATGCTGTTCATCGCCGCAGCATATCGTCTCCGGCCCGGCGACGGCCATGGCCCACTGCGCAGGCTCCGTCATATCGCACAGGAGCAGATAGGGCCTGCGGTTTCGGCCATATTCGGCGATGGCGCTGATACAGGCCGCCGCCTCGGGCCCGATGTACTGGCAAAAGACCGTAACCGTACCGCCGCACACGGCCCCCATATCTGCCGCCGCGCCGGGGCTTAAATCATATGCCAGCAGCGTGGAAACGCCGTCCTGCAAGACCTGTCTCGCCGCCTCGCAGGCCTTATACTCGCCAATGCCGCCGCCAATCGTCCCCACCGTATCGCCGGAAGTCAATACGAGCTGGCGGCTGCCGGCGCCGCGGGGCGTCGCGCCGTGACTTTCCACTACCGTCAGCAGCGCCGCCGGCCGGCCGGCGCGGAGTTCTTCTTCCAATCTCAGAAATACGTCGTCCATATATCCTATCCTTTCCGCATAGTCCTTATCGGTATAACAGCAATATATCCTCAGGCCGCACGCCCAACGTATCGGCGCGCCCGCCTTCGGCCAGCCAGACGAGGGGCGGCGCGTCGGGCCTCTGGCCGTCGCAGCGAAAGGCGACCAAGGTCCCAAAGGACAGCTTCGTCTCTTCTGTAATCGAAACGGCGTGCGAATTGACGGGCACGGCTGGGCTGAACGAACGCTCCCGGATGCCGACGGCGCATAATTCATCCTTCACGTCGCAGGCCGCCGTAAATTCGCAGTTCCACGACGGCACGAAGACAGTCCTCCGCCCCGTTTTCCGGGCTGGCGCGATGTTGCGGCAACCCATGAGGGACGCCGCCGTCTTCGATTGGGGTTGGGCGAATACAGCGTCCCGCTCGCCGATGATGTCGATGCGCCCGTCATGGAGGACGGCGATGGTGCGGCACAGGCGGTACGCTTCTTCGTAGCTGTGGGTTACGACGACGACATCCTTGTCGAATTGGCGCAGCACGCCGGTCAGTTCTGCCATGACCTGTTCCTTCAAGGCGTCATCCAAGGCGCTGAAGGGCTCGTCCAGCAGCAGAATATCCGGCTCGTTGACCAATATGCGGGCCAGGGCCACGCGCTGCTGCTGCCCTCCCGACAGCTGGGACGGCTTATGGTGTTCCAGTCCCGTCAAGCCGAGCCGCTCCATCATCGCCGCGACGATGGGACGCCGTTCGCTCCGGCCGACATGCCGGCGGACGCCGCAGGCGATATTTTCGGCCGCCGTCATATTGGGGAATAAGGCGTAATGCTGAAACAAATAGCCGACGCGCCGCTCCTGCACCGCCAGATTTACGCCCGTTTCCCCGTCGAAAAAGACGCGCTTCCCGACGGCGATGCGCCCCCGGTCGGGACGCTCGATGCCGGCGATGCACTGCAAGGTCTTGCTCTTGCCGCTTCCCGACGGCCCCAGCAGGCCCAGCACGCCGCAGGCCTGAAATTCCACGTCCAGGCAAAACTGACCGAGCCGTTTATAACACTGCACGTCTATCACGACCAAACCTCCTTCCGGCGGCGTTTCCGTTCCATCAGGCTGACCGTCACCAGGACGGCGGCGCTGATCGCGATGTTGACGAGAACCCAGATGAAGGCGCCGTACTCGTCGTTCGTCCGCCACAACTGATACACCGTCGTCGATATCGTCGCCGTGTTCTTGGGAATATAGCCGATGAGCATGCTCGTCGCGCCGTATTCCCCCAGCGCCCGGGCAAAGGCCAGGACGAGGCCGGCCAAAATACCCTGCTTGCAATAGGGCATGCGGATGCGCCAAAAAATATACGTATTAGATAATCCCAGGGTCTGCCCGCTCCAGGCCAGTGTCTCGTCAAAACTTTCAAAGGCGCCGCGGGCCGTCCGGTACATGAGGGGAAAGGCGACGACAGCCGAAGCCGCGACGCCGCCGTACCAGGTCATGACCAAGGGAAAACCTATATCGTACAGGAACATGCCGACGGGATGGCGCAGGCCGAATACCAGCAGCAGGAGCCAGCCGCATACCGTCGGCGGCAGGACCAGGGGCAGCGTCAGGACTACGTCGAGGACGCCCTTGACGAGGCGCGGCGCTTTCGCCACATAGTAGGCGGCGGCGATGCCGCAGAAAAAGACGAGGACCGACGAAATCGCGGCGATGCGCAGGCTGTTCCAAAGGGGATACCAGTCCATGCCTTACCCTGCCCTGCTGAAGCCGACATCTTCAAAGACGGCCATAGCCTTTTCGCCCTGAAGATAGGTGAGGAAAGCCTTAGCCGCATCCTGATGGGCGCTGGTCTTCAATACGGCCGCCGGATAGACGACCTGCCCGCACATGTCCTTCGTCGCTTCGCCGACGGGCTTCAAGCCGGCGCTGTAGGCGTCGGTACCGTAAATGACGCCGCAGTCGGCGCTGCCTTCCTTGACCTGCGTCGTGACTTCCTTGACGTTCGAACCGTACGTGATACGGCCCTGCTCAGCAATAGCCTGTTCGTCTAGCCCGTAATAAGCCAATATCTTCTGTGTATACTGGCCTACGGGCACGTCGCTGTTGCCCATGACCAGGCGGATGGAGCCGTCTTCAAGCTTCTGCGCCATGTCGTCGAAGCTGGCAATCTGCTTTGGATTTCCCTCCGGCGTCGCTAAAACGACCTTGTTTTCCAGCAAATCAATCCGCGTCCCCGGAAGCACAAAATCCAGCCGTTCCGGATTAGCCCGTTCATCCTTCGACGCATCGAGCTGGTCCATCTGCTTCTGGGCCGCCGAAATGAATACGTCGCAGGCCGCGCCGTTTTGAATCTGATGCTTCAGCGTCCCTGAGGAGTCAAAATTATAGACGATTTCTACATCGGGATGCTCCTGCTGATACGCCTTAGCGATTTCGTTCATCGTCTCAGTCATGCTGGCCGCCGCAAAGACGGTGAGCATTGTCTTCCCATGCTCCGCTCCGTTTTGCCCGCCGCAGCCGGCCAGTACGGCCATGCCCGCAAGCAGCAGCGCGACGCCCAACGCGCGTTTCCACTTCATCATACAGCCATCCTTTCCATTACGCTCCCGGCCTCATCGGGCGCAGTCGCCGCCGTCGCCGCGGAGCAAATCCAGTCCATGAGGAATCGTATCTAAAAAAACGTCCATACATTCCCGGCAGGCCTTGGGGCTGCCCGGCAGGTTGACGATAAGGGTCTTGCCGCGAATGACGCTGACAGCCCGGGAAAGCATGGACCGCTTCGTCACGGCCAGGGATGCGGCCCGCATAGCCTCGGCGATGCCCGGAGCCTGCCGCGTCGCCACAGCGAGAGTCCCTTCGGGCGTCATGTCGCGCGGCCCGAATCCCGTGCCGCCTGTCGTCAAAATCAAATCCAGCTGCCGCTGGTCGGCCAACCGCATCAATTCCTTTTTGAGAGGCTCCATGCCGTCGGGCAGCAGCAGCTCCTCTACGACGTCGTAGCCCCGCTGCCGCAGCGCTTCGGCGACGACAGGGCCGCTTTCGTCCTTGCGCTCGCCGCGGCTGCCCTTATCGGACAAGGTAATCACCGCCGCCTGATAGGGCCTCTTTCCCCGCCGCGGTTCCACGACGATTTCGTCGCCAGGACGGATGACGCCGCCTTCCAGCACCCGGGCGAAGACGCCCTCACGAGGCATGATGCAGTCGCCCACGGCCTGATAAATGGCGCAGTGGCTATGGCATTCCTTGCCGATCTGGGTCATTTCCAGCAAGACGTCGCCGCATCGAAACAGCGTGCCTACAGGCAGAGACGAAAAATCAATGCCTTCGGCGACGATATTCTCGCCGAAATCGCCGTACGATACAGGCGCGCCGCGGCGGCGGAATTCTTCTATTTTTTCCAGAGACAACAAACTTACCTGACGGTGCCAAGGGCCGCCGTGGGCGTCGCCTTCAATCCCCCAATTCACAAGACAACGGACAAAGGGCTCCGGCCGCTTCTGCGTCCCCTTGACCTTGCTCGTACAAACAGCTCTTACAATTCCCATACTAGCCTCCAATTTCATTCATAGCCTTCCGTTCCGTCACAGCCTGACCCTGTCCAAAGCAATGCCGGGCCGGTTTGCGGAGTATGGCCTGCTCTATGGCCTGCGCCAGCAAGCCTTCCCCTTGGCCGGAGCGGACGACAGCCCGTAAATCCACACCGTTGTCGTAGCAGAGGCAGGGCTTTAAAAATCCTGTGCTCGTCAGCCGCAGGCGGTTGCACTGTCGGCAGAAGACGTGCGAATTGGCCGCGATCATCCCAATATATCCTTTCAGCCTGCGGCTGGCGTAATACGCTGCCGGGCCGTTGCCCCGCCGAACTGACAGGGGCGCTAAATCGGGATAAGCGCCGCGCAGGACCGCCAAGGCCTCGTCGGCGCTGCCGCCCTGCTGGTATGCGCCGCAGCCGATGGGCATGAGCTCGATAAACCGCACGTCCACCGGCAGCTCTTCTGCCAAACGGGTCAGGGGCGCAAGCTGCTCCTTCGTCTCGGCCAGCAGGACGGCGTTGATCTTTGTCGGCAAGCCCGACGCCGCGCACTGCCGAAGCGCCTGCAGCACCTCAGGCAGGGCGTCGACGCCCGTAATAGCCCGGTACTGGACCCTGTTCAGGCTGTCCAGGCTGATGTTCACGCCGTTTACGCCGATGCGCCGCAGCTCCGGCACTACCTGCGCCAAGAGCCAGCCGTTCGTCGTCACCGTCACGGACTCAACGCCCGGCAAGCTCCGCAGCTCCCGTATAAAGCCGACGGCTCCTTTGCGAACGAAGGGCTCGCCGCCTGTGACCTTGAACTTCGTAATGCCGACGCGCAGGGCCGCCCGGCAGATTTCCATGATTTCTTCATAATGCAGGACATCTCCATGTCCCACAGAGGATATGCCGTCGGGCATGCAGTAACGGCAGCGCATGTTGCAGCGGTCCGTAATCGAAATGCGCAGGTAGTCGATACGGCGTCCAAATGTATCTATCATACCGCGTCCTGTCCGTCAAAAGAAAAATATCCGCTTTTGCCGCCGATTTTTTCCAGCAAATGAATATCCCTAATCACCATCCGCTTATCGACGGCCTTGCACATATCGTATATCGTAAGCAGAGCCGCCGACGCGCCCGTCAGGGCTTCCATTTCCACGCCCGTCTGCCCCTGGCATTTGACGGTGCAGCGGCATTCGATGGCTCCTTCTTCGTCGTGAAAGATGAAATCGACGGCGCATTTGCTCAAATTCAGTATATGGCACAGGGGGATGAGCTCGCTCGTCCGCTTCGCCCCCATGATGCCGGCGATGCGAGCCGTGCCGAGGACGTCTCCCTTGGCGATGTCTCCGGCCGTCACCGCCTCGTAGCATTCCCGGCTCATGACGATGCGCCCGGCAGCCGTCGCTGCCCGCGCCGTCGCCGCCTTGCCGCTCACGTCGACCATGACGGCCTTTCCCTTATCGTCTATATGAGTAAAATGTTCCATAGCTCCTCCTATTTCCCAAAGCCGCAGTTCGGGAAGGTACATACGGGGCAGTTCAGACACAGGCCGCCTTCGCCGAGGCGCGTCAGCTCGTCTGCCTTAACTTCCACGCCGGCCGCCAGCGACGGCAGAACCAGGTCAAAAATCGTCCGCTTGCTGTACATGACGCAGCCCGGCAGGCCGGCAATGGGACGGCTGTCGTCCGTATAGGCCAGCAAAAACATCGCCCCCGGCAGCACCGGCGCGCCGTACGACACGATGCGCGCCCCCGTGTTCTTGATAGCCAGCGGCGTCTGGTCGTCGGGGTCGACGCTCATGCCGCCCGTGCAGAACACCATATCGACGCCCTGTGCCAGCATATCCTGAATCGCCGCCGTAATGGCCGCCGGCTCGTCGGCCAGCGTGACGTGCTGCGTCACGGCGATGCCGTACTCGGCCAGCTTGTCTTCGATGACCGGCGTAAACGTATCGGCAATGCGGCCCTTAAACACTTCGCTGCCCGTCGTGACGACGCCGGCCGTCTTAGCCGTAAAAGGCAATACGTTGAACAACGGCTCCGTTCCAGCCGCTTCCTTCGCCGCTTCCATCTTCGCCTTGGAGATGACCAGGGGAATGACCCGCATCCCTGCCAGTACGTCGCCTTGTTTGACGGCAAAGCCGCCGTGGCGCGAGGCAATCATCATTTCACCTAAGGAATTGACGGCCTGCAAGCCCTGCCGGCGAATCGTAAGCAGGCCGTTGCGGTCGGCGATAAGCTCGATTTTCCCTTCCTTCGCTTCCGTGGCATGCATGTTCGCGCCCAGGGAAATGTCCCGCAGGATGGCCGCCGCATCGTTTTCATGAAGCGTCGAGTCGTCGCACTCCCATATATATACGTGCTCCTTGCCGACAGACAGCAGCACGGGAATATCTTCCTCCCGAATGATATGGCCCTTGCGGAATACGGGCCCCTTGGACACGCCTTTTATGATCTGCGTAATGTCGTGGCACAATACGTGGCCTACGGCCTCTTCTGTCTTGATTTTCTTCATATTACACCTCGCCTGCTTTTATCTTTTCCAGTTCTTCGCGGCTGAAAAAGCGGTCGAACTGTTCCGCCGCCACGGCTTTGACCGCTTCCTCCATGTCGTCGTACCGCCGCAGCACCGCTTCGCCCTGAGCCGTCAGGACCGACCCGCCGCCGCGCTTGCCGCCGACGCGGCATTCCGTCAGTGGAAAGCCCCAGATGCGCTCGGCCTCGCGGATGACCGTCCAGGCCTTGGAATAGGACATATCCATCTGCCGCGCCGCCCCTTGTAAGGAACGGCAGTCCCGCACGCCCCGCAGCAAGGCCGCCACGCCGGGGCCGAAGGCCTTTTTATCGGCCAGTATGCGCACCGTCACCTTGCAGTGCAATTCGCTCTCTTCCATCGTAAGACTCTCCTTATCGTTATTCTCGCATACGAATATCGGATTCTATACCCAGTATAAACGAAAACGCCCGGACAATCAACTTGTCCGGGCGTTTTCTACACTGCTCTATTCTTTTATGCTGTGATGCGCGACGGCTTTCCGATGCAGGGAAAACCATTGCTTGCGGCAGTCGGCGCTGCAGAATGCCGTCCGCCTGTCCTTGGCGTCCCGTATTTCCACAAGAACGCCGCAGTTCCGGCATCGGAAGGCGTGCTGTACGGGCTGGGACTCCACGTTTTTAGAATGCTTCCAGTACAGCCGCTCGCAATGGGGCGAGCAGAATTTTCTCCGCTTATCCGCTCCTTGCGTCACGACGACCCACTTGCCGCAGCGGATGCAGCGGAAGGAGCGCAGCGTCTTTCCTCCGGCTCGCTGAGACGGCGGCGCTTCGTCCCGATGGCGGTAGGCGTAACGCCGGCAGGCCGCGCTGCAGTACCGCTCCGTCGCGCGGTGGGCCGTAAAGACCTTGCCGCAGACCGGGCATTTTGCTTCCCGTTCCACCGCTCCTTAGACCTTCCAGTTCATGCCGACGTTGAACTGATACGTGTCTTCGTTGTCATTGCCGAAGGTCTTTTCCATATCCAGGAACATGTAGGTCCCCTTGCTGAACTGATGAGAGAAGCCAAGGCCTACGTCGTACCAGGTACCTTCGTTTTCATAGGTCGTATCGAGATACCCTGTCGCATCACGGGCTTCAATATCCTGATCCCCGAGGAATTCGTGGAGCACGTCGGCCTTGATATAGAAGGTGCTCTTTTCGCCGACGTCCTTACCGAGGCGGAAACCGACGCGGCCAATCAAGCTGTCGATAGCATCGAGTTGGACGTGCGTATCCTGGCTCGTCGTGTAGTCGGCATCGGTGACATGAGCGTACTGGATTTGGGCCTGAGGCTCGATGTACCAGTTGTTGCCCAGGTCTTTCTTACGGCCGTATTCGGCGCTGGCCGAGTACACGAAGTTGCTGTAGTCGCCGGTTACTTTTTCGCCGAGGGTTCGACTATGTGAAGCTTTTTCTGTAAATAACTGCCAGGTATAGGTCTTCTATGATACAATCTAAATCATAGGAGGCTTACTATCATGGCAAGAGAAAAGAAACCGGTACATAAGGTCATTATGACCGAAGGAAAACGCAGCATTATTCAACAACTGTTTCAAGAATATGACATTCAATCCGCAGAAGAT